>JAXDMH010000169.1:0-5535 GCA_034666225.1 Myxococcales bacterium | reverse complement strand
CGGTCGCCAGCAGCGCGGCGCTGGCCACGCCCAGCGTCACGGTCACGACGCTTTGGTTGTGGATGGACGATGCCAGCTCCGCATCCATTGACATCTCTTCCTGGAATTTGTCGTTGCGGCCCTTGTTCCACAGGAAATGCAGAAGGGTGGCCGCACCCGTGGCCAGACCCGCGGCTCCGACCACGTAGCCGGCCGTGCGTCGCGGGCTGCGTGTCCCGGTCGAGGCGGACGGCGCCGCCGCCGGATCAGGAGCTGATAACAACACATTCGGGGTTGGCTCTGGCGCCGGAAGGACGCCGGGTGCGGGAGGCGGATGAGGCGCCTGCTGCCGTTGCCACTTCAGCTCTTCCATCTCGGCGATGAAGCGCTCAACTTCGGCGCGCTGCTTGGTATCCAGACTGGAGGCCTTGCGAAGGTATTCGCGAAAGGCCTGAATCGCCTTGTCGGGCTCGCCCATGCGCTGGTAGCAGCGGCCGATGTTACGCATGTAGGTCGGATGCAAAGTCTCTGCGTACAGCTTTACGTAGATATCCAACGCCTGCTGATACTGACCGGCGGCGAAGTAGGTCCGGCCCCGCAGCTCGACCTCTTCTTCATCAGCCGCCGCGGTCCCCGCCGCCGTGGCAAAGACGACGAAAAGCAGGGCGAGGGCCGCCCGGTTCGGGCCCGATTTCGTCATGGAGAGGTGCTCACGGCGTTTCAGCTGTTCCTCGATTCTTATCAGCAATTCAGCATGGCCAGCGAGGTTTTCCCGACGGCGGACTGACGAGAAAGCAATCGCCGGTCCAAATCGAAAGTTGTCACCGGGTTGTAAGGAGCCGGTTCGACGGCGCACCAAGACAGGGTGGGCATTCGCCTGGCGGGCGGCGGCTGTCGCCTGCCAGGCGAATGACGCTGTCCCACTCCTGTATACTTGTGGTTCATGACGCGTTTCCTGAGACGCAGACGCAGACAATGATCGGCAAGACAGTCGGGAACTATCGGATCGTCGGGCGCCTGGGGGAAGGTGGCATGGGCGAGGTATTCCTGGCCGCTCATCCCGAATTGGGCCGCAAGGCGGCGGTGAAGATCCTTCGCGAAGATCTCGCCCGGGGAAGCGAACACGTTCAGCGTTTCTTGAATGAGGCGCGGGCAGCTGATTCCATCAACCACCCGGCCATCGTCAAGGTGCTGGACATGGGGACCATGCCCTCCGGCGCGCCTTACATCGTCATGGAGCTCCTCGAGGGCGAAACGCTGGGCGCTCGCCTGCAGCGCTGCGGGCGGTTCGACCCGCGGGCCGCCGCCGATATCATCGCCTGCGCCGCCGATGCGCTGGCCGCCGCGCACGCCGCTGGGATCGTGCATCGGGATCTCAAGCCCGATAACCTCTTCTTGATTCAGGACACCGGCGGGAAAGACGTGGTCAAGGTGCTGGATTTCGGCATCGCCAAGCTGGGCAACCTGGGGCAGAAGCGGGTCTCGCTGCAGACGCGGACGGGCGTGATCATGGGGACGCCGGTCTACATGTCACCGGAACTTTGCTCGGGCGCGCGGCAGGTCGACCATCGTTCCGATGTTTATTCGCTGGGGATCATCCTCTACGAGATGCTGTGTGGGGAGCCACCGTTCCAGTCGGAAGGCTTCGGAGAGCTGGCGCACCTGCACCTCAGCGCCGCGCCGACGCCGCCCCGCGAGCGCAACCCCGATATTCCCGAGGCGTTGAGCGCCGTCGTCCTTCGCGCGCTGGCCAAGGCGCCCACCGCGCGGTTTGCATCCATGGCGGAGCTGGGTGCGGCCCTGGCGCCCTGGACCAGCTCGGCCAGCGCGCCGTCAATCCGACGGCCCGTCCGGGTGCAGGCCACGGTGCCCATGGCGGTCGCCCCGCCTCCAGCGCGGTCGACGCCCACGATCCGCCGCCGCGGCTGGCTGGTCGTCGCGAGCGCGCTGGTGGTGGCAGGCTTTGGCGGCGCGTACCTCTGGTCGTTGCGCTCACCGACGGCCGCGGCACCCGAGCCGGCGCCAAGATCGTCCGCCCCGCGTTCCGCCCCGCCGGCAGCGCCGCCACCGACGGCCGAGTCGGCCGCGGCGCCAGCGGCACCGCCGCCCGCCGCAGCCGAGATCCCGACACCGTCGCCTCCGGCGGCCCATCGTCCCTTTGCCCCCGTGCCCTCGCCGGGAGAATCTCGTTCGACCACCACCCGTCGCCGGCCGCAACACGCACCGGCCCCCGCCGTCGTTCCCCCCGTGAAACGCCACGAGCCCGTGCCGCTCTGACTTTCCTAACCGTTGTGGCGCGCGATCAAACGGTAGAGGTAGGCGCGGTTCATCTCCGCTGTCTGCGCGGCCGCCGAGACGTTGCCGCCGTGGCGGGCCAGGAGGTCACGCACGTAGGCCCGCTCGAAGTCGTCGAGGGCGCGCTCGCGCGCTTCGCGGTAGGGCCCGGTCGACGCAGGCGTCGTCCGGGCACCGGGGGCATCCATGGCCAGGGCGTCGCCGGCGCCGAACGTGATGAGACGCTCGGCAAAATTGCGCAGCTCGCGCACATTGCCCAGCCAGGGGCGCCCCAGGATCTCCGCCATCACCAGGGGATCCAGCCGGTCACGTACCTCCGCGGGTAAGAAGCGATCCAGGAGCGGCGGGATGTCGTCGGGCCGTTCGCGCAGGGGCGGAATCCGCAGCGTCAAGACCGCCAGACGGAAATAGAGATCCTCTCGGAAAGCGCCGCTGTTGACCATCTCGCGCAGATCGCGATGGGTCGCCGAGATGAAGCGGACGTCGACCGGCCGATGCTGGGTTTCGCCCAGGCGCCGCACCGCACGCGCCTCCAGCACGCGCAGAAGTTTGGGCTGCATCGCCAGCGGCAGCTCGCCGATCTCGTCGAGGAACACGGTGCCGCCGTTTGCGCCCTCGATGGCGCCGGCGCGCGCCTCGGCGGCGCCGGTGAAGGCCCCGCGGCTATGGCCGAACAGCTCTGACTCCAGCAGTGCCTCGGGAAGCGCCCCGCAGTCGACGACGACCAACGGGCCGCCGGCTCGCGGCGACGCCTCGTGGATGGCCCGCGCCACCAGCTCCTTTCCGGTGCCGCTCTCGCCCTGGACCAGCACCGTCGACTCGGAGCGAACCACGCGCCCGATGCGAGCGAACAGCTCACGCATCGGCCGGCTGGCGCCGATGAGAGGCCCAAACTTCTGCTCGGGCCACTGTTCCACCTCGACGGAGGCGGTGCCGTATTCGACCTGCAGGACGGTGTCGCCAACCCGCAGACGGCCGCCTGCCGGCAGGCACGCGCCGGTCACCCGCACCTCTTCGACGAAGGTTCCGTTGCGGCTGCCGAGATCGCGGATCCACAGGCCAGCCTCGGTCGGATCCAGCTCGGCGTGCAGCCGCGAGACCGTCGGATCGGCGACGAACAGATTCACGTCGGGTGTCGACCCGATCACCATACGCTCCGCCACCGCCACCTTGTGGTCGCCACCGCTGTCGCTCCATTTCAGCGTCGGGCGAAGCCGGAGGTGCGCGCCCGGATAGCGTCGCGCGTCGCCCTGGGGCAAGGTCCAGTCGGCAGGGCTCATGCGATTGCGATACCGGAGCCCACCTCGCCTGGCAAGCGCCATGTGGCCCGAAGGGTGGGGCGGTTTGCTTCCTTTTGACGCGGGGCCAGGTTAGCGTTTCGCATGTTCGGCTGGTGTGTGCGAAGGGTGCAGGCGACGGTGATCGTCGGTGTCGCCGCGCTGGCTGGGGCCGGCTGCGGGGATTCGACGCCGGCACGCGACGCGGCGCTGGCCGAGGCCGAGGACGCGACGGACGACAAGTCATCCGTAGAAGCGGCTGATGTTGGAATCGTCGATGGAACCTCGGCCGACAAGACCTCATCGCCCGTCGATGCGGTCGACGCCGCTGTCGATGCGTCGACTGCCGACGGTTCCGACGCTGGCCCCACCTCCGACGGTCCGCCCTCGTTCCCCAAGACCGGTTTGCCCCTCCCCGAAGGCGTGCGGCCGCCGCAAAAGCTCCTCGGCGAAAAGGCCACGTTGACCGGCGGGCGGTCGATCAGCAGCTGCTCGCATCAGGACCCGGCCACCGGCGATGGTCACCGCTGGTGCGCGTTCAGCGTGCCGGCGGCGGAGGCCAAGACCACGGAGCTGTGGGTCATCGACGTGACCCTGGCGGCCAGCGGGTCGATCCCGACCTGCGACGGCAGCAGCTCGTCATGCCTGCGCCTGACCACCAATCTGTGGACCGAGTTTCCCTTGATTGGCCCCGGCCATCCTTACGCGCAGGCCTTCGAGGGCGACACGTTGATCTTCTACGCCGACGCGGTCTCCGGGCACGAACAGGTGCACCGCGGGCCCGTGTATGCCTGGCGTCCGGGCTGGACTGCCGCCCACAAGCTCACCTCCGATCAGGGCCTTCTGTGCAACGGAAGCGAACACGCCGCCGTCGCCATCTGCATGGACGACCTGCAGGGTGATCCGGTCAAGCCTGACAGCTTCCAGCTGCGCGCGGGGACGCTGGTCGATCAAATTGGCGGCGCGCTGCCTTTGGTGGGGCAGATCCAGCCCGTGGATCGCGCCGGTCACTCGTCGTGGCAGGCTGTTTTTTCCAGGGCCGGGGACGTGCTGGCCGTGTCCAGTCCGGACCCGCAATCCGGGCTGCCCGTCCTCAGCGTCGTTCCCACCAGCGCTATCGGCGTCACGCCACCATCGCCGATCATCACCGATGCGTCGTCGTGGGCGCTCTCGAACGACGGGCGCCGCGTCTATTTCTATGGCGGCGACCTTCCCGACAGCGAGCTGCACGAGCTGTTCGTGGCCAGTTTCCCCGACGGCGGGGGCGTGACCCCACTGGCCTCCAACGTCCAGGACTATGAAGTCCTGGGTGACGACGGTGTCGATCAAGGCCTGGTCTACCTGACCGAGCTCGACGCCAGCACGCACCAGGCGGCGTTCGTGCTGATGCCCGACGCGGGGATGCCGGCGCAGAGCCAGACGCTGTTCACCTATCGCGGCTTTCTGGAAGGGGTGCGCCTGGCGCGCGATCGACGGAATACGGTGTGGCTCAGCGGCGGCTTTGTGGCCACCGCCGTGCACAACGACACGCTGGACACCTGCATTCTCAACACCGGCAGCAACGCCGCCTTCGAACTGCAGATCCTGGACAACGCCGGCCTGGTCTTCTGGACCGAGGACGCCAACGACGATCTCTACGGACGCGACGCCTATGTGACCACGCCGACGTCGTGCACGCCCAAGGAGCGGTTTGCCCGCGGGATGTACTGGTACACGCCGGTCGGCGATCGCGGCCTGGTCTTCGGCGACGAGCTGGGCAGTTTTGATCGCACGGTGACGATGAAGTACGCCGGAGCGGCAAGCGCCGACAGCGCCTGGCACCTCAAAGAACCGGTCCGCATCGACGAACAGGCGGATCCGGAGTTCATCGCGTTTGACGGGGCAGCGACGCTGGTCCTCTACGTGAAACAACACGGAGACGCCGCCACCAACGGCACCTACCTGTTCGGACCGGTTCCGTTCTGATCAGCGCAAGCAGATCAGC
>JAXDMH010000168.1:0-17286 GCA_034666225.1 Myxococcales bacterium | reverse complement strand
ACCCTCCGCTGCCTCCCCACACCCCCGCACCCACCCCACCACCTCCACCGTCCCCCGCACCTCCATCGTCATCTCCACACCCGCCGGCGTCCGGCGGAACTTCTGGGTCGGATGCCACATGACGCGCTCGATGTATCTCGCGACCTTTGCATCAAACAGGATCCGCACCCGCGTCGGTTCGCCACGGATCAACCCGAAGGCGCCCTCGGTGACCTGCTCTGGTCGGTAATCAGGCGGGTATTCGAACTTGTCGCCGCGCAGCCAGTCGACTTTGCGGAAGGCGTCCAGCGCGAAGGTGCGGATCTCGCGGTGCTGGTGGCTCAGGCCGACCAGATACAAACCCTTCTTGTAGACCATCAGCGTGTACGGCTCGAGGACGAAGGTCTTCTTGCCGCCTGAGACGCTCTCGTGGGTGACGCGCAGGCGCTCCTCGCGCAGCAGGGCGGTGACGATGTCGTTGACGTCTTCGATGCGGCCCTCGTAGATGTGGCGGGCCTCGTTCACGTCGAAGACTTTGCGGTCCAGGTTGCGGGCGGCGGCGAAGTCCTTGCGCTTCAGCTGGGCGCCCAGCTTGGCGAAGACTTCGTCCAGGTCCTCTTTGAATCCTGTGCCGGCCAGAAAATCGAACACGCGGCGCGAGAGAAACAGCGCCACCATCTGCGCCGTGGTCAGGGTGACGGTTTGCTGGCGGGCGCTGGCCATCAGGCGCCAGACCTTGCGCCGGACGGTGATCTCCTCGTACAGCGGCTCGTCGGCGATCTGCAGGGCGCGGATGTACCGGATGGCGGTGCGCACGCTGACGCCAAACCGTTCGGCGATGTCGTAGACGCTGGCCCCTTCGCCGGTGTTCAGGAGCGCACGCACGTCGGCGAGGCGGCGCGCAGGGGCGTAACGCTCGGCGCGGCGGGGGGGTGATGAAGAGACTTTCTTGCGGGCGGTAGCCATAACGTGCTCTGACCCATTCTGTCATAGGTCGGTCGTAGTGTGGCTACATCAAGAAGGAGCTACCGATGACGACCACGCAGAACCCGACCGCCACCACCGACATCACCGCCGCCAAGTCCCCCACCCCTCAGCAGCTGGAACGCACCCGCTCGCTGACCACCGCGGTGGCCGAGATCGAGAAGCAGTTCGGCAAAGGCGCGCTGATGCGCCTCGGCGAAGGCTCCGGGCGCGAGGAGGTGCCGGTCATCTCCACCGGGTCGATCGGCCTGGACATCGCGCTGGGCACGGGCGGGCTGCCGCGCGGGCGCATCGTCGAGGTCTACGGGCCCGAGTCGTCGGGGAAGACCACGCTGGCGCTGCACGTGGTGGCGGAGGCGCAGCGGCTGGGCGGCATTTGCGCGTTCATCGACGCCGAGCACGCGTTGGACATTGGCTATGCGCGAAAGCTGGGGGTCAAGGCGGACGACATCTTGCTGTCGCAGCCGGATTGCGGCGAGCAGGCGCTGGAGATCACCGAGATGCTGATCAAGTCGGGGGCGGTCGACGTGGTGGTGATCGATTCGGTGGCGGCGCTGGTGCCCAAGGCCGAGCTGGAAGGCGAGATGGGCGATTCGCACATGGGCCTGCAGGCGCGGCTGATGAGCCAGGCCCTGCGCAAGCTGACGGCGGTGGTGGCGCGCAGCCACACGCTGGTCATCTTCATCAACCAGCTGCGCATGAAGATCGGCGTGATGTTCGGCAACCCGGAGACCACCACGGGCGGCAACGCGCTGAAGTTCTATGCGTCGGTGCGGCTGGACATCCGGCGCATCGGGGCGCTGAAGGACGGCGAGCAGGTGGTCGGCAACCGAACGCGGGTCAAGGTCGTCAAGAACAAGCTGGCGGCCCCCTTCCGCGAGACGGAGTTCGACATCGGGTACAGCCAGGGGATCTCGCGCGCCGGGGAGGTCATCGACATGGGCGTCGAGCTGGGGCTGCTGGAGAAGAGCGGCGCCTGGATCGCCTGCGGCGGGGGCGGCGAGCGGCTGGGCAACGGGCGGGAGGCGGCAAAGCAGTACCTGCTGGAGCACCCGGAGCTGTTGCGCGACTTGCGGACAAAGTTGCTGGAGCGAAGCGGGATCGGGGGCGGGGCGGCGAAGGCGGCGGCGGCGGTGGCGGGCGCGGGTGGCGGGGACCCGGTGGCGGCCAGCACGGCGGTGACGGGTGCGGGTGCAGCAGCCGCTGCACCTGTACCCGCGCCGACGCCCACCCGAACGGCTGCCGCCCGAAAGGCGGCGTGACGCCGTGAAGGTGTCAGCGGCGGACGGGGCCACGACCCCCGGCCCCCCCAATCCCTTCCTCCAGGAGACCCCGGAGGTGATCGTCCCGCGGGGCCGCGACCATCTGACCTATGCGCGCGCCGGCAACCTGATCCTGCCGCTGCGTTTCGCCCTGAAGATGCCGGAGTGGCGTCGTCGGCCCAGTCGCGCCTCCTGGGTGCCGTCGAACCGGCGGCGGGTCCAGGCCCGCTCGCCACACCCGCGCCGCAGAGCAAATAAACCGTCGATTTCTTGATGAAGGGAAACATCGCCCTGCACTGACCTCTCGATTTTAGTGTCACGAACGACTTGGGAGGCCACGATGCAGCGCGGGATTTTTATCGGGATTTTTGCGGCAGCGACGTTCGGATGCAGCCCCGCCGGCACCCACTCGACCACTGACTCGGGGCCGAATCCGGGTGACGACGCCGGCGCTCATCCTGGCGGCGGCACCGGCGGCACCGCCGGGACAGGCGGGGTTAACGGTGGCGGGTCCGGGGGACACAGCGGCGGTGGCACCGGCGGGATGTTTTCCACCGACGGCCCGTCCTGCGGCGTCAAGACGTTCGGCCTCACCAAGATTCCCCCCGACCTGCTGATCGTCCAGGACAAGTCCGGATCGATGGACTCGCTGCCAGACGGCACCACCTGCCGGAGAACCATGCAGGCGACCTGCATGCCGATGACCAAGTGGCCCCAGATGACCTCCGCCATCAATCAGGTGGTGATGCAGACGGAAAGTTCGATCCGGTGGGGGCTGAAGTTCTTTGCTGACGACAGCCAGTGCGGGGTCAATCCCGGCGCGGCGGTGCCGATCGCCAACATGAACGCCGCCGCCATCGCCACGGCGATCGCCGCCCAGGCCCCCAGTGGCAGCACGCCCACCCGAGAGGCCATCACCTCCGCGGGCGCCTACCTGTCGACCCTGGCCGATCCCAACCCAAAGTTCATTCTTCTGGCGACCGACGGCCAGCCCAACTGCGCCGCGCAGGCGATCTTCGGCTCCCAGGGCGACGACTCGCCCGGCGCCATTCAGGCGGTCAAGGATGTCGCCGCCATGGGCATTCCCGTCTTTGTGGTCGGAATCGGGACGGTCACCGATGCCCAGACGACCCTGACGGCGATGGCGATCGCGGGCGGTCAACCCCAGGCAGCCGACCCCCGGTATTATCCGGTGGCCAGCACGGCAGAGCTGGTGACGGTTCTGGGAACGATCGGCGGCATGGTCGGCTCCTGTTCGTTCGGCCTGGGCACCAAGCCGCCCAATCCCGACAGTGTCACGGTCGCCGCTGACGGGATCGTCGTTCCCCGGGACCCCACCCACGCCAACGGCTGGGACTACGGCACCGGCGGCACATCCATCCAGCTGTTCGGCAAACCCTGCGACGACGCCCGGTCCGGCAAGCTGAAAGACGTCAAGGCCGTCTTCGGATGTCCTGAGCCGATCGTGCCGTAGGGGGCGCGGGCGCTCAGTTTTTTCGGATGGACTCCGCAGACGGTGATGCAGCTCGCCTGGATCATTTAATCCTGTGGCCGCAGTTCTCCGGACCAGAGTGGCAGCTGCCCGTGAGCGGGATTCCGGGTGAACGACTGCTCGTTGGGTGGAAGGTCGTTCCCGAAATGGTCGACGCCGGGCCACCACTGGCGGCTGCCAAGGTGCTGGCGACGGTGTTGTTTCGCCATGCGCGGTTGACGTTCCCGTCGGCAATTCGAGCACCGGTTGCCGCTGGATTGTTGCTGCGGAAGTGGCGTTTGAATCGTCATTTCCAGTGGTCGACGGCGGCCAGCGCAAAGGACGCCTGCCAGAGTATCTTCTATGCAGATTCCTTTTCCTGGAGTCTGCAGAGTCAGGTCGTCATCCTCTCGCAAGCTGTGGCTCCCTTGCCAAATCCATTGCCGCTCGACGAACGGCACCTTCATCTGCGAAGCGAACCCGGTCTGTTCGGCGAGCTGGCCGAGGCGGGCGCTCTGGGGGTGATGTTGCCCGGGGTCGATGGGGACGTCGCCGGTTTGTATTTCTTCACGTCCGACCTGGCGCGCGTCGTGCGGGATGATCTGGACAGCGAGGCACGGAAGACGGGCGCTCGATGCGCGGTCGCCACCGACGAGACTTTCCGAAGGTTCCTGCGACAGGCAGCCCTTACTTAGACCTACCCGCGTGAACCCGCGGAACCATGAACCGGGTTCGACGTGCCGGCACCTTGCGTCCTCGAGAGACCTGCCCATGCTACCTTCGTGAACTCCGCCCGCGGCGGTCCTGCGGTTACTCATGAAGGTCAACCTCGAGGTCAGCCATGAGAGATCAGATGAAGAGATCCTGTGTCTCGTTTCTGGTGTCCTGTGTTGTTCTGCCGACGCTGGCGATGCTTGCGATTCTGCCCGCCCTGCCCGCCTTCGCGGCTGACGGCATCAAGCTGGCCATCACCGGGCCGTTCAGCGGTGGGTCGGCGCCGATGGGGATCTCGATGCGGGACGGGGCCAAGCTGGCCATCAACGAGATCAACGCGGCCGGCGGGGTGCTGGTGGGCGCGGCCAAGCTGAAGATCGAAACCATCGAGCGCGACGACGAAGCCAAGAACGAACGGGGCGCGCTGATCGCGCAAGAATTGTCGGCGATGCTGGATCTGTCGGGGGTCATCGGCACGGTCAACACCGGGGTGGCCATGGCCGGCGACCGTCACATTGAAGAGAAAGGGATCGCCAAGATCATCACGCCCGCGGCGGGATCGGCGTCGATGACCCAGTGGCTGGGCAAGGCCCAGGACCTGTCGATCTTTCGTTTCGCGGCGGACGACAGCATCCAGAGTTCGATGGTGGTGGAAGAGGCCATCAACCGGAAGTTCACCAAGGTGGCCATTCTTCACGACGCCACCAACTATGGCGTGTCGGGCCGCGACGACCTTTTGAAACAGATCAAGAAACAGGGCGACAAGCTGACGGTGGTCGCCACGGAGAAGTTCAACATCGGCGACAAGGACATGACCGCCCAGCTGTTGCGCGCCAAGTCAGCGGGCGCCGAGGCCATCCTTATATGGGCGATCGGGCCAGAGCTGGCGGCGGTGGCCAACGGGCGGGTCAAGATCGGGATGACGGCGCCGCTGATCGGCGGGTGGACGCTGTCGATGTCGAACTTCATCGACAACGCGGGCAAGAACGGCGACGGCGCGTTGATGCCGCAGACCTTCATCGAGGATCCCATCACGCCCAAGGCCAGATCGTTCATCGCCGCCTACCACAAGGCCTACGGCGTCTCGCGCATTCCGTCGGCGGTCTCGGCGGCGCAGGGATACGACGCGGTCTATCTGTTTGCCGCCGCCATCAAGCAGGCCCACAGCGTCGACACGCACAAGATCAAGGAGGCGCTGGAGGATCTGCAGGAGCCGGTGTCGGGCGTGATCGCCACCTGGAAACATCCCTATTCAAAGTGGAACGCCAACAACGTCGAGAGCCACGAGGCCTTTCGCCGCGGCAACGCGGTCATGGGCATGGTCAAGGACGGCAAGGTCGTCTTCGCCCACGATGAGGATCGCAAGCGGCTGTCGTCCGCCGCCAAGTAGCGGCTTGTGAACACCGCCAGCATCGCGACCGCCGCGATCTTGACCCCGGCCTTGACCCCGATCCTGACCCAGCTGGCGGTCAGCGGGGCGTTGATCGGCCTGGTCTATGCGCTGATCGCGTACGGGTTCCAGCTGACGTTCGCCACCAGCAAGAGCATCAACTTCGGCCAGGGCGAGCTGGTCATGGTGTCGGCGTTCTTCTCGCTGACGCTGATCACCTGGGGCGTGCCGTACTGGCTGGTGGTGCCGGCCGGGCTGCTGTTCGGCGCGGCGCTGGGGCTGTTCGTCGAGCGCGCGGCGGTGCGGCTGGCGCTGGAGCAAAAAGGCGAGGGCTGGATCTTGCTGACCATCATCCTGGGCCTTTTCCTGAACTCGGTGGCCGAGAACGTCTGGGGGCGCGACGACCATCCTTTTCCCACGCCCATCTCCTCGAACGCGCTGCACGTCTTTGGCGTGACGGTGACGCCGGTCGAGCTGTCGGTGGCGGTCGGTGTCTTCGCGGTCATGGGCCTCGTCGAACTGTTCAAACGAAAGACGCTGCTGGGCAAGGCGTTCGAAGCCATCTCCGCCGATCGCGACGCGGGCGAGCTGATGGGCATCTCGGCCACGCACACGGTGATGCTGTCGTATGCGCTGTCCGGCATGGTGGCGGCGCTGGCCGGCATCCTGGTCTCGCCCATCACCACGGTCGGGCCGACGATGGCCTCCGCGCTGATCTTGAAAGCGTTCTCGGTGGCGGTGGTGGCGGGGCTGGAGTCGGGATTCGGCGTGGTGGTGATCGGCATGTTCCTGGGCGCGCTGGAGAGCATCGCCAGCTATCAGCTGGGCAGCGGCTGGCGGGAAGCGCCGGGGCTGGTCTTGCTGATTCTTGCGCTGGCCGTGCGCCCGACGGGCGTGTTCGGCAAGGCGACCATCCGCAAGGTCTGACGGGAAACAGGAACAACCGGCACATGGGCAAACGGCTGGTCATCCTGCGCGGCGCGGAGCTGGCGATGTTCGCGCTGCTGGTCGCCGTGCCGGTGGCGGTGCGGAATCCGTACGTGCTGGGGTTGCTCACGCTGCTGGCCATCTATGGCGTCCTGCTGATCGGCCTGGACATCAGTGTCGGGTACCTGGGGCAGGTCAACCTGGCGCAGGCGGCTTTCTTGGGGCTGGGCGCGTACACGGCCGGCATCGTCATCGTGCGGCTGCACGGCGGGATTGGGCTGGCCTGTGGGGCGGCGACGGTGGTGGGGCTGCTGCTGGGGGCGCTGCTGGCGTTGCCGTCGCTGCGGCTGGAAGGGCCGCAGTTCGCGCTGGCCACGCTCAGCTTCACGGCGCTGTCGGCGACGGCGCTGAACGAAATGGAATGGCTGACCGGCGGGGCGCAGGGGTTAAGCCTGGTGCGACCGCCGCTGTTCGGGCACGCGCTGTCGGCGCGCGAATTTTATTGGCTGTGCATGCTGCTGCTGGCGCTGGTGTGGATGGCGCTGCGCAACCTGCTGGCGGGACAGTGGGGGCGCGCCTTCGGGGCGCTGCGCGACAGTCCCATCGCCACCGACGCGATGGGCGTGGGGACGTATCGACACAAGGTGGCCGGGTTCGCGCTGGGATCGGGACTGGGTGGTCTGGCGGGGGCGCTGTACGCGCTGGACTTTCAATACCTGCAGCCGCTGACGTACGTGTACGAGCTGACCGTCGTGCTGCTGATGGGGGTCGTGCTGGGCGGGCGCAAGAGTCTGTGGGGCGCCTTCGTGGGCGCGTCGCTGGTGGCGCTGTTACCGAATCTGCTATCGAACCGACTGTTGTTCGAGGTGATCTCGGGGCTGGGGTTCGTGTTCGCGATCGTCAGCGCGGTGCGGGGCCTGCGGCACAAGACCATGTCGCGTTTTCAGGCGGTGGCGCCGGTGATCGCCACGGGGATGCTGGTGGTGGGCGGTTTCGTCGTGGCCAACACCGAAGATTGGCGCAAGGCGATCTTCGCTCTGATGCTGTTTTCGGTGGTGGTGGGGTTGCCGGAAGGCTTGATGGGGTTCGCCGCCCAGTTTTTCTCGCGGATCTTGCACATTCCGCCCCAGCCGCTGCCAGAGATGTCGGCGCTGGAGACGGTGCTTCCGGCGCGGCGGGAAGGCGGTTCCACCGAGGCCGGCGCGCCTTTGCTGGAGCTGCGCAACCTGAGGCGGTACTTCGGCGGCGTCAAAGCCGTCGACAGCGTTTCCATGGCCGTGCGCGCCGGTCAGGTGCACGGCCTGATCGGACCGAATGGTTCCGGCAAGAGCACGCTGGTCAATGTCGTCTCCGGTCTGTATGCGCCGACGGCGGGCGAGGTGCTGCTGCGCGGGCGGCCGCTGCCCCGGGGCAGCCTGTTCGACACGGCGCGGGCCGGCGTGGCACGCACGTTCCAGAACCTGCAGCTGTTCAGCGGGTTGACCGCGCTGGAGAACGTGATGGTCGCCCTGCGCGGGGCCTATCCGCGGTCGCGATCCTTGCTGCTGGTCCTGCTGGGGCTGGCCCACCGGGAAGAGCGGCGCGCCCAGGCCGACGCGCTGGCGTTGCTGGATTTCGTCGGCCTGCGCGACCAGGCGCTGACGCCGGCGCGCGATCTGCCCTACGGCGCGCAACGCTTTCTGGAGATCGCCCGCGCGGTGGCGCGCAAGCCTGAGGTGCTGATCCTGGACGAGCCGGCCGCCGGGCTGTCACAACCCGACATCGTCCGCCAGATGGAGATCATCAAGCGCGTGCACGAACGTGGGGTCACCATCATCTTGATCGAACACCACATGGACGTGGTCAGCGGGCTTTGCGACGTGGTGACCGTTCTCGACGAGGGCAAGGTGATCGCCGAGGGATCGCCGGTCGAGGTCAAGCGGCACCCGGCGGTGATCGCGGCGTATCTAGGGGCAGGACCATAAATGCTGGTCGTGACTGATCTGCACGCCGGTTACGGAGCCAGCGAGGTGCTGGACGGCGCCACGCTGTCGGTCAAGGCCGGCACGGTGGTGGCGCTGATCGGCGCCAACGGCGCGGGCAAGACCACCACCATGCGCGCCATCAGCGGGCTGATCAGGCCCAGCCAGGGCACCGTCACGCTGGACGGAGCGCCGGTGCACCAGCTGCCGGCGTCGCGCATCGCCCGGCTGGGACTGGCGCACGCGCCGGAGGGGCGCAAGGTCTTCGGGCCACTGTCGGTCGAGGACAACTTGCTGCTGGGCGCGTACCGGCTGCTGCCGCATTTCTTCGGCTTTCGCCGCCGGGCAGCCGGCGATCTGGAGCGCGTCTACGCGCTGTTCCCGCGTCTGCGCGACCGTCGCCAGCAGCAGGCCGGGACACTGTCGGGCGGCGAACAACAGATGCTGGCCATCGGCCGCGCGCTGATGGCCCGACCGAAGGTGATGCTGCTGGACGAACCGTCGATGGGCCTGGCGCCGGTCATCGTTCAAGAGGTCTTCCGCACCATCGAGCGCCTCAAGCAGGAAGGCATGACCATGCTGCTGGTCGAACAGTTCGCCCAGGCCGCGCTGGCCGTGGCCGATTACGGGTATGTCATGGAGCGCGGCCGCATCGCCGTCGAAGGCACGCCGGCCGAATTGCGCAAGAACGACAAGGTCATCGCGGCGTATCTAGGCTGAAAATTGCCGCGCCAAGGCTCGTCTTCGGGCCTTCCGTGTGTATGTTCCTGGCATGGGAAAAATCGTCGGTCTGGTTCTGGTCGTGGCGCTGGTGGTGGGCGGCGTGTCGTGCGTGGGCGGCTATAACAAGCTGGTGCGACTGAGCCAGGCCGTCGACGGCCAGTGGGCGCAGGTTGAAAACGCCTATCAGCGTCGCGCCGATCTGATCCCCAACCTGGTCGAGACAGTGAAGGGCGCGGCGAAGTTCGAAAAAGACACCCTGACGGCCGTCACCGAGGCCCGGGCACGCGTCGGTCAGATCACGCCGCAGGCGACCGAGAAGATCGTGAACGACCCGGCTGCCTTCCAGCGCTTTCAGCAGGCGCAGGACGGTCTGTCGTCGGCGCTGTCGCGGTTGCTGGTGGTGTCGGAGAAATATCCTGACCTGAAGGCCACCGCCAACTTTCGTGATCTGCAGGTTCAGCTGGAGGGCACGGAGAACCGCATCTCGGTCGAGCGCATGCGATTCAACCAGACGGCCCAGGAGTTCAACACCGCCCGCAACAGTTTCCCCACAGTGGTCATCGCCGGTCTGTTCGGCAGCCGCTTTGCCGAGAAGGCGTACTTTCACGCCACCGCCGGCGCGGCCACGCCCCCGCAGGTGAAGTTCTGAGCATGAACGCCGCCGGCCAGCAGATGCGGCGTTGTGTCCTGGTCGCGGCCACGCTGACGACGCTGGCAACATTCGTCGCGGCCGGGGCGCCGCGTGCGTCCGCCGAGGTTCCCGTGCCCGATCCGCCCGCGCGCTGGGCCACCGATCGCGCGAACTTTCTTTCTGCCGCCGCGCAGACGGCGCTCGATGATCGTCTGGCCGCCTATGCGCAGCAGACCGGTCATCAGTTGCTGGTGTACATCGACCACACCACCGGCGGCGTCCCCATCGAGGACTGGGCGGCGCGCGCCTTTCAGCGCTGGCGCGTCGGCCGCAAGGGCCTGGACGACGGCGTGGTGCTGTTCATCTTCAGCGACGATCGCCGGCTGCGCATAGAGGTCGGCTATGGCCTGGAGGATCGCGTGCCCGACATCGTGGCCTCGCGGATCATCAACGACCGCATGGTGCCCCTGATTCGCGCCGGCAATCACGACGGCGCCGTGAACGCCGGCGTCGACGCCCTGACCGCGGCCATGGGCGCGCCACCGGGCAGCCAACCACAGCCGGGTCAGGGCGTGGAGAACGCGCCGCCGCAAGCGCACCTGCCCTGGTGGGCGGTGATCCTGGGAGGGATCGCGCTCGTGCTGTTCATCCGCTTCGCCATCCGCCACCCGTTCATCGCCGCCATGATGATGACCAACATCGGCTCGGGCCGCCGGGGCGGCGGCGGCGGGGGCGGCGGCGGTTTTGGGGGCGGGGGCGGCGGCGGGGGCGGTGGCTTCTCGGGCGGCGGCGGCAGTTCCGGCGGGGGCGGCGCCTCGGGATCATGGTGATGCGCCCGCAGATCGTCCACGGCATCGACGTGCGCGCTGTCGAGGCCGCCGTCCGGTCCGCCGAGCAACAGACCACCGGCGAGATCAGGGTCAGCCTGGCCCGTTTCTATTTCTGGGGCGACGTCCGCCGCGCCGCCGAAGGCGCCTTCAAATACCTGCACATGGATGACACCCGCCATCGCAACGGCGTCCTCATCTTCGTGGCGCCTGGCCGCCGCCGATTCGCCATCGTCGGCGACAGCGGAATCCACCAGCGCCTGGACCCGTCCTTCTGGCCGCAGGTCGCCGACCGCCTGAGCGCGGCCTTTCGCGCCGGCGATTTCACCGGTGGACTGTCCCGCACCATCGCGGAGATCGGCGTCCAGCTGGCCACGCATTTTCCGCTGCAAGGCGGACCGAACGCCAACGAACTGCCCGACACCGTGGCGCGCGGCCGGTAGCGGCGGGCGGCCAGCCAGGTGCGTGGGCGGCGCGGGAGCATAGGCCAGTCTTCTCTTATTGACCAGGGTTCAATTGGAATCGACCGCGGGAGAGTCTTTCCCCATTGGCGGCCGTCGATCGCGCGTTAGATTTCGGGGATGTCTCACCCCAGGCTTGGCGTTTTTCTACTGGGCGTTGTCGGTGCCGTTGTCGTTGCAGAAACCGGCTGCTCCGTCGACTCGACGGGAACGGCGACAAAAGCAGACACCCGACTGCCGTCGACGCTGATGCCCGACAGCGGTCGGCCTGAAACGACGACCCCGGAAACCATCGCAGACGCCAGCGCTACCGATTTCGCTGCGGCCGAAACAGCGGCGCACGACGTGGCCGGCGGACCCGACGTGGCCAGCGGACCCGACGTGGCCAGCGGGCCCGACGTGCACGAAGTGGCCGCCGGACCCGACGTAGCCGACGTGCACGACGTGGCCGCCGTGCACGACGTGGCCGCCGTGCACGACGTGGCCGGCGGACCCGACCTGACCGCCGAGAGAGCGGCGCCCGACGCTGCAGTGGACAATCGTGTCGCCGACCTGGCCTCGCCCGACACCGTGACAGAAGTCTCCGCGGGCGAAACTGCGGCGCCCGACGGGGCGGTTGACCGCGGCGGCACCGGCGGATCAGGGCCGGGCGATCTGCCGACCCCGACCGGAGCCTGCCCGGTGTTCAAATCGGGCGACGTCACCTTTCAACCAGCCGGTGGCGCCAGGCAGGTGACCATCACCATGGGCGACGCCGCGAAGACGGTGCACGGTCCGCTGATCTTCTACTGGTACGCGACCGGCAGCTCCGTTGCCGAAGCGGCGCGCGGTCTGCCCCTGCCGGCCATCACGGCGGCCGGCGGGATCGTCGTGGCCCCCCAGGACGTCCCCAACGCGGGGACATTTCCCTGGCTGCAGAACCTGGCCCAGCACGATGCGCTGTTTGACGAGGTGGTCGCCTGCGCGCTGAAGAACACCTTGATCGATTCGCGGCGCATTCACGCCGTCGGATTTTCTGCCGGGGCGCTGATGACCACGCACCTCAGCTACGCCCGTTCAAGGCTGCTGGCCAGCGTGGCGGCGTACTCGGGAGGCGCGGCCGGACAGTTTCAGGAACAGAACAACAAGTTCGCGGCGCTGATCTTCACCGGAGGGCCGTCGGACATCGTGGTCCAGAACTTTTTTCAGTCCAGCCAGCAATGGCAGACGACCCTGAAAGACGCCGGACACTTCACGCTGTTCTGCAATCACATGGGCGGTCATTCCATTCCAACCCGATTGGTCCCGGGTGTCTGGCAGTTCTTTCAAGACCACCCCTACGGCACGGTTCCGTCGCCGTACGCCGGCGGGCACACCCCCGGTTCGCTGGCGCCCCCCTGCGTCGAGTGACGTCGCCGGGGCCGACCTGACGCCGGCCTGACGCCGGCCTGACGCCGGCCTAACGCCTCCCGATGCCGAGCAGCGCGGTCAGCCGCACCTCGACCGGCGCGGAGCCAAGGGTCTGTTCCAGCCGCGCCACGATTCGTTTCGAAAGGTCGGTGAAGGCTGGCTCGCCCATTTTTTTGCGCATCAGCACCGCGGGCGCGCCCCCGCGCGAGAACGATCCCCACACTGCCCCCGCCGGTGCCGTCCCGGCGACGACGGTGTGCTCCTGCACGTCGACCGAGGAAAAACCGGCGCCGGTCAGGGCCGTGCGAATCTCGTCGGCCGTCCCCAGCACCGTCGGCGCATCTCCGATCCCGCTATTCGGTATCTCGGCCTTCATGGCGGCGAATATGGCCGCCAGCGTCGGCAACTTTTCAAATGGCGGCCAGCTGGCCACGACGGCCCGGCCCCCGGGGCGCAGCACGCGCACCAGCTCGCGCAGACCAAGACCGGGGTCGGGAAAAAAGATCAGCCCGAACATCGAATAGGCGGCGTCGAATTGGCTGGCCGGGAACGGCAGCGCCTGCCCGTCGGCCACCCGCGCTTCCACGTTGGTGATGTTCGCCGCCGCGGCGCGGGCGCGCAGCTGGTCCAGCATCTGCGGCGCAAAATCAATCGCCTGCACCGAACGCGCGGTGACCGCCGCCTGCAGCGCCAGCGACCCGGGCCCGGCGGCCACATCCAGCACATCCCCCTGCGCCGGCACGTGGCGCAACGCCTCGCGCGCGAACGCCTCGAAAGAGAGGATATTCTCGGCGACATAGCCGGGCGCAACCAGGTTCCAGGGCTCTGGACTGGCCAGCGGCGACGGGCGTGATGCGCTCATCCGCGCAGTGTACTGCACGCCCTCGCGGTGGCGGTTCCCGAACCAATCTCGCGGTGCTTCCCGGCGGCGCGTCGAAAATCGTGGTCCGCGCCCCGCCGATGCCTCATGATGCGGGCACAATGCAAAAAGGTACCGTCAAGTTCTTCAACGCAGCCAAGGGGTTTGGTTTCATCACACCGGATGGGGGTGGCAAGGATGTGTTCGTTCACGCCAACGACACCGGCGGCGCCGTCCTGGCCGAGGGGACCAAGGTCGAGTTCGAGGTCGTCCAGGGCAAAAAGGGGCCACAGGCCAGCGCCGTCAAGGTCGTCTGACTAATCCAACCGGTTGGGGGCCGCTGGCCCCCACGGATTGGTGTTCAGCGGCCGCGGATTTGACCGAGCGCGGGTACGCCGTGCTGCCAGGGGCGATGCCCAAGGCGGGCTGGCTGAAGCTGCGCGCCGAGGCCGAGCATTTACTGGCAGACAATGCGTTTTCTGCGGCCGGCATCGGTCGCGGCGATGAGGCTCGGAAAGAGAGCGCCATCCGCGGCAGCTCCATCTGCTGGCTGGAGCCGAGCATGCCCGCGGGCGACGCCTTTCTGGGTTGGATGGAGGGCCTGCGGTCGTCGCTGAACCGCACCCTCTTCCTGGGGCTCGACTCGTTCGAGGCGCAGTATGCCCACTACCCGACGGGGGCGGCTTACGGCACGCACGTCGATCGCCTGCACGACAGCAGCGCACGCGTCATCTCGGCGGTGATTTATCTGAACGCGGATTGGCCCGTGGACGCCGGGGGAGAGCTGGTGATCTACGACGCTGACGACGTTTCCCGCCTCACGCTGGCCCCGGAAGGCGGGACGCTGGTCCTGTTCCTGAGCGACAGCACTCGCCATGAGGCCCGAAAAGCCGACCGCGAGCGCTGGAGCGTCGCTGGCTGGTTTCGGACGCGGGCCTGATCAGCGCGCCTTTTTCTGCCGACGGAAGAAGACCAGACAGCTGTCGCAAAGCTCGAGGCCGGAAGCCGTGGCGTCATCGATGGTGCGGAAGACGGGCTCCTGGCTGGCTCCACAGTACGACGCCGCCAGGCCCGCGCGCCGGACGCCCGCGCCGCCCGACGAGGTGGGGCTGCGACCGGCCTTCATTTCCTGAAGATGTGCGAGCGACATGGTCGATCACTACTATCCCCTATCCGCAGCGAATAGCTCGTTTTCAAAGGAAATATCCGTCGCCACCAGGGGCGAGACGTAGGTTGGGGGCCTACTGTCACGCTGCCGGCCCTGAAAACCCGGGCCGACTCTCAGAGCGGCTTCACCGCGAAGTCAAAGTGACCTTCGGTGAGGGTCTTCGTCCCCGCCGGGATCATGACGACCGCCTGGAAGGTACCTGACGCCCGCGGTTTGCCGTCGGCATCGGTGGTGAACGTCACCATGATAGAGCGCCCACGCACCAGCGATGGTCGAGGTGGCGCCGCAGGCCTTCCGTTGTGATAGTCAGTGCGTTGTGGTCGTCGCTGACCTCACTGCCAGGTTCCCCGAGAAAGTCCGCCAGCGCGGAGCCATGTACTTCGTCTCCGACGCGGTCCGCATTCGCACGAAATCGCCCGACGAGATCCTGGCTCATGTCCACGGCAGTCGCGAGTACGCCACCGGCCTCACGCTGGATGGCGGGTGGCTGACGCTGTCGTGCGAGTGCCCGTACTTCCTGTCCGAAGGCCCATGCAAGCACCTGTGGGCGACGATCCTGGCCGCCGATCGGATGGGCATCCTCGCGTCGATGAACCCTTTCAACAAGATCCGCCTCGACCACCATCCGGACGACGACGGTGGCGACGAAGGTGGCGACGACGATGACGAAGTTGGCGACGACGACGGCGACGAAGCTGGCGACGAAGCTGACGTGGTCGCGGCTCCCGCGCCATCGCCCATGCTGGCAGCCTACCGTCGCCACTTGGATGCGTTCCAGAAAGCGCGGCCCGCGCCACCGCCCCCGTGGAAGGACCTCCTGCTGCGCGCTCGGGGATATGGCGGCGCAGCCGCGGCGCCCGCGAAATGGACGGGCCGCCTCCTCTACGTGGTCGACGTCGAGCGAAACTACGTCGGGAATTTGACGCTCAGCCTGTTCCAGCGCGAGCGAAAGAAGAACGGCGAATGGGCCAAGCCCAAACCCCCGCAAATTCCGCTGGGCGCGATCGGCAACCTCGAGGATGAGTTCGATGGGCGTGTCCTGCCGCTGCTGCTGGGTGCGGGCGCCATCGCCGATGGAACGCCGTCCTACTCGTCCTATTCAGCGGGGTACCAGCGCATCTTCCCGGCGCAGGTTCCCGTCCCGATGGCGATGGCGGACATGGTGATGCCGCTGCTGTCGCAGAGCGAGCGCCTGTTTGTGCGGGCCACGCGCGACGCGGAGCTGGTGCCAGCCCGGTACGACGGCGGCGACCCATGGGAGTTCGTCCTGTGCATGCGCCGCCGCGCCGACGGGTCGGCGACAGAGGTTACCGGCGTGCTTCGCCGCGAGACCTCGACAATGAATGTCACCCAGCCCCTGCACATCACCCAGGACGGCTGGTTCGTACTGCCTGATTGCATCGGGCGCTTCACGCACTTCGGCGCGATGGGGCTGGTGACGGCGCTACGCAATCAGAAGGTCGTGAACGTACCCGCCGCGCACGAGAAGGACTTCCTGGCCGATCTGCTGGAGCAGCCGGGACTGCCCCGACTGGAGCTGCCGAGCGAGCTGGCGCTCCGCGAAGTCGCCCCACCCGCTCGTCCGCAGCTCAAGGTGGAGGGTCGACGGCCTCATGGTGGCGGGTACCACCAGGTCGAGCGGTTTTCCGCTCTGTTGTCATTCGAGTACCAGGGCCATCGATTGAAGGCCGGCGACGGCCGGCCTGTCGTTGCGCGCGTCGAGGAGGGCCTGCTGATCAGGCGTGATCCGCAGGCTGAGGAGGAAGCCACGCTTCGACTCACCGCGCTCGGCTTCCGGCTCGCGTACAGGGACTACGGCGCGCCGGCTATCCACGATCGATTCGAGATCACGCCCAAGAAGCTGCCCGCGGCGGTGCGCGCGCTGACCTCGGAGGGCTGGCATGTCGAGGCAGAGGGCCGCATGTACCGCGCCGCCAGTCACTTCACCCTCTCGGTGTCGAGTGGCATCGATTGGTTCGATCTGACAGCGACGGCCGACTTCGGTGGCGTGACCGCGGCGCTGCCCCAGCTGCTGCGCGCTCTGCGGCGAGGCGAATCGATGATCGTGCTGGATGACGGCACGCTGGGCCTGTTGCCCGAGGAGTGGTTGCGCAAGCACGCCTTGATGGCCGCCATGGGAACGGAGAGCGGCGACAAGCTGCGCTTCGAACGCCGTCAGGCGGGACTGCTGGACGCGCTGTTGCTCGCCGAGCCCGATGCAAAGGTGGACGGTGTCTTTGAGAAAGCGCGCGACGAGCTCGGGCGCTTCGAAGGTGTCACGCCCGAGAAGGCGCCGCGTGGCTTCAAAGGTCAGCTTCGTCCGTATCAAGAGGGGGGCCTCGGCTGGCTGACGTTCTTGCGCCGTTTCGGCTTCGGCGGCTGCCTGGCCGACGACATGGGCCTCGGCAAGACCGTGCAGGTGCTGGCCATGCTGGAGGCTCGCCGCAGCAAGGCCGAACGTCCGTCGCTGGTGGTGATGCCGAAGTCGCTGGTGTGGAACTGGGGCCAGGAAGCGGCGCGCTTCACCCCCCGCCTCAAGG
>JAXDMH010000167.1:0-2973 GCA_034666225.1 Myxococcales bacterium | reverse complement strand
GCACGGCGCCCGGGAAGGCGCGCGTCGCCGCCGCCACCTCGGGGAACCGCTGCGGCGGGTTCAGCTTCTTGATCACGTCAGAGTCCTTGGCCGACCCGCCCGTGGCATAACCGCCCGCCTTGTACTGGCCGGTGATGGTGACGACGTCCTCGCCCAGCAGCTCGCCCAGGCCCATCAGCGAGATGTACGACTGGGTAAAGGAGCCGGTCATCTTCTCGCCGACGACGATGGGCAGCTTGCCGCCGCGCAGATCGAAGGTGAAGGTCTGCGACGTGCCGGTGGTCATGTCGGTGACGGTATAGGTCGGGTTGCCCGGCTTGGCGGCGTCGCCGTCGTGGCAGCTGACGCATTTGGCGTCGAAGATCGGCTGCAGCGCCTTGTCCCAGGGGACGCCGCGCACCTTGCCATAGCTGAAGTCCATCGACTTGCGCATGGCCCGGGGCGCGTCCAGATCGACGGCGCCGCGCAGGACGTTGTCGGTGACGCCGGGGGCGATCAGCGACGTGTTGGAACGGTTCTCGTGGCAGCCGCCGCAGAAGCGCTGCTCGCCGGCGCGGCCGCTGATCCAGATCGATTCGTTGGCCACGCTCATGGCGAACTTGTCGATCAGCTGGATGTGAAACGGCACGTTGCCCGGCACCTTGGCCGCGAACGACTTGTCCGGTTGCACGGGGATCTCGCCGTACAGCGACTGTCCGTCGAACTCGGTGGTGCCGAAGGTGCTGACGCCTTCTTCGCCCGAGAACCCTTCGATGAGGCGCACCTTGATCACGCTGCCGTCGGCGATCTTCAGCACCGACGAGTCATAGACGTTCAGCGCGCCGATGGTGGTGCTGGTCCCGCTGATCGGCGTGGGGACGATGTGCGGTTCCTGGCGCGTCTTGATGGGCCGCGCCTGCACGTCCCAGTACGCCGGATCGTCATAGACGGGCATCTTCAGCCCGGACTGCGCGTCGAAGACGTAAAGACCGAAGTTGGCCGAGGTCTTGGCCAGATCCAGAATCTCCGATTCGACGGGACCGTCCGCCCACGAAACCAGGAACCGTCCGCCGTTGTTGTCACCCACCGGTTCGGCGTCGTAGTAACGGCCCACGTCGCTCTTGGTGCGGTCCCCCGGCACCAGCGGCGTCAGGTCGGTGAAGGTCGAGTTGGCTTCGCTGCCGTTGAGGTTGATCAGGAACAGCTTGCCCGCCTGCAACGTGCGATCGCGTGAGGTGGCCACCGCCACCAGCTGGTAGTTCGTGCCACCGCCGTCGCGCGGGGTCGACTGGACGTACCGCGCCTTGAGATAGCTGTTGGTGCCGCCCTCGCCGCCCTTTTCACCGCCGAAGGCCTCACGCATCCCGGTCATGTTGGCGTCCATCATGCGAAGGTGGCCGTCGTTGACCGGACCCATGTGCCGCCATTCGGTATAGGTCACGCGCCCGTCGGGCAGCAGCATGGGCGCCACCCGGTGCGAGACGTTGCGGGCCCCCAGCGTCAGGTTCGAACCGTCGATGTTCATGGTGCCGACCTGGGCGGTGGTGGCGCGTTCGTACTCGTCGCGGAACTGCTTGGCGTCGGGTTCGACGTTGCGGTTGCTCATGAAGAGGATCTGCTGGCCGGGCGTGAAGATCGGATAGACGTAATCGTTGGGCCCCTCGGTCAGCTGTTTGATGTTGGTCCCGTCCATGTTCATCGAGAAGATGTGAAAGGTGTCCTGTTCGTTCAGGCGGGCGGAGAACACCACCGACTTGGCGTCGAACGACAGGTCGTACGACATGATGTCGGCGGCGGCGAACATCGGGTCGGACGTCAACACCGTCAGCTTGCCGTTGGCCGAAGGCGGCTCCAGCGTCACCAGGCGGCCGCCCGCCTTGTAGCTGGTGTAGTCAAAGACGTTCCCTGCGTCGTTGCGCAGGACCCGCTGCAGAAAGATGATCGAGTGAACGTCGCCGCCCAGCGCGTTTGACGAGGCGTCCGTGCCACCGGAACAGGCGACGCCGAACACCCCCGAGACGCCGATGACACCCAGCCCCACCAGCGCCAACCTGATTGCGGACCTGCTCGTTGTCTTTGCCATGGGGCTGGTTTCAGCAAGAAGGAGGCCACCGCCGAGACAGCCGGGGAGGCCGCAATCTCGGGGTGATCATCCCGACCAACCCGGATGAGACACCCGTGTTGCGCAACACCAGAACAGGGGCAAATCGGCTGTCAATTGCCGGGGAGGCGACCAGAACCCGGTTATTCACGGGTTTTCAGGGCCGTCCCGCTGTTGCGCAACACGCGACACCGAAAATCGCGTTACGCTGAACAAGAACGTTCATGCTGCAGCCGCGCGACGCCGCCTTGGACAACGCCCAGCTGGGCCGGTACGAGCTTCTGGCACGGCTGGCGGTGGGAGGGATGGCCGAGATCTACCTGGCCCGCGCCCAGGGCATGTCGGGGTTCGAAAAGCTGCTGGTGTTGAAGCGCATCCTGCCCCAGCACGCCCTGGACCCCGAGCTGCTGCGCATGTTCCTGGACGAGGCCCGCCTGAGCGCCACGCTGACCCACCCGCACATCACGCAGGTCTATGACATCGGCACGCAAGGCGACACGCCGTTCTTCACCATGGAGTACGTGCACGGCGCCAACCTGCGCGAGATCTTGAACGCGCAGGCGGCGGTGGCCGGCGGCGACCGCGTTCTGCCCGACGCGCACGCGGTGTCCATCATCGCGGCGGCGGCGGCCGGCCTGCATTACGCGCACGAAAGACGCGGCGCCGACGGGCAGCCGCTGCAGATCGTCCACCGCGACGTCTCGCCGTCGAACGTGCTGGTCACGTACGACGGGGCGGTCAAGGTGGCCGATTTCGGCATCGCCAAGTGGACCTCGCAGCGGACGCAGACCCAGGCCGGCGCATTGAAGGGCAAGTTCGCGTACATGTCGCCCGAGCAGTGCCGCAGCCAGCCCGTCGACCGGCGCAGCGACGTGTTCGCGCTGGGGACGCTG
>JAXDMH010000166.1:0-6137 GCA_034666225.1 Myxococcales bacterium | reverse complement strand
TTGTGTCCATGGTGACGCCCGACCTGGTCTCGCGGTTCAACGCCGGCAAGATCGTGGGCGAGGTGGCCAAGGAGGTGGGCGGCAAGGGCGGCGGGCGCGCCGATATGGCGCAGGGCGGGGGCAATCGTCCGGACCTGCTCGACGGCGCCCTGGCCCGCGTCTTCGAGATGGTTCGTGGCTGAATCGCAGGCGGCGCCACAGCCGACGGGATTCGTCCTGGAGCCGGCTGATCAAAACGCCACGCTGGCCGCGGCCCTGCGTCGCCGCCTTCCCGGACGCAGCTGGGCCGACGTTCGGCGCCTGTGCGAAAGCGGCAAGGTCCTTGTCGACGGGGAGCGGGCGCTGGATTCGGCCCGGCGAATCAGCGACGGCCAGCGCGTCGAGATCCGCATGACGGCGCCACGCCCGCGGGTGATCATTCCCGACTTTTCCATCGTCTTCGAGGATCCCCACCTCCTGGTAATCGAGAAACCGGCCGGGATCTCCAGCGTCCCTTACGACCGCAAGGAGACCGGGACGGCGATGGATCTCATCCGGCAAGCCTGGCGACAGGCGGGGCGCAAGGCGACGGCCGCGCCGCTTTACATCGTGCACCGTCTGGACAAGGACACGTCCGGCCTGCTCTGTTTTGCGCGCACCAAGCTGGCCGAACGCCGCCTGCACGTGGTTTTCCAGCGTCATCTCGCCGAGCGCGAGTACCTGGCCGTCGCGCAGGGCACGGTGGAAACCCAGCGTCTCGAATCGGTGCTGATCGCAGACCGCGGCGACGGCCTGCGCGGCTCGATTGGACGGGAACCCTGGGAGGGTTCCCGGACCTTCCCGCGACGGACTCCGCTCGGTCAAAGCCCGTGCTCCGTCCACGCGCGCGACGGGCGCGGTCAGCGCGCCGTCACTCACGTTACCGCCGTGCGGGCGCTGCGCGGCGCGACCCTGTGCCGCGTGCGCCTCGAGACCGGGCGCACACACCAGATTCGCATCCACCTGGCCGAAGCCGGCCATCCTTTGGTAGGCGAGACCGTCTACATCCGAGATCTATTGTCGGCCGGCATCACGCCGCTGCCGTCGCCCCGATTGATGCTGCACGCGGCGACGCTGGGCTTCGCTCATCCGGTAACCGAAGAACGCCTCGATTTTCGTGCCGAGCCGCCGCCCGAGTTTCAAACCGTGCTCGGAGAAATGTCGCGCTGATGTCCACCCCGCCGACGATTCGCTCTGCTCTGGCCGCCGTTGTCGAGGCGATGCGCTCTGCCTACGGTCCGGACGCCGTCAAGCCGCAACAACTTGCCGACGGCGGCCACGATCAAACGTTCATCGAACGGACGGCACCGCTGCTGGAGTTTCTTTACGCCAAGTACTTCCGGGTGCGAATGATCGGCATCGAGAACGTTCCCGCCGAAGGACCAGCCCTCCTGGTGGCGAATCATTCAGGCGGGCTGCCCTATGACGGGGCCATGCTGATTTATGGAATCTATCGCGAGCATCCTCTCCATAGGAGACTGCGCGCCCTGGTGGCGAACTTTGCTTTTCACTCCGGTTGGATGGCCAATGTGGTGGCCAAGATCGGCGGCGTGCGGGCGTCGCAAGAGACTGCGCAACCACTACTGGCCGCGGGAAACCTGGTGGGCGTCTTTCCAGAGGGGCTCAAGGGCGTCGGCAAGCTTTATCGCGAGCGTTATCGACTGGCTCGCTTTGGTCGCGGCGGTTTTGCGCGCTTATCGCGGCAAACCCAGGTGCCGATGATCCCCGTGGCCATTGTCGGCGCCGAGGAGATTCATCCGGTGATGGGAAAAATAACCGCATTGGCCGGACCGCTGGGCATACCATACATTCCCATCACGCCGACCTTCCCTTGGCTGGGCCCGCTCGGGTTGCTGCCGGTCCCCACCAAATGGACCATCCGCATCGGCGCGCCCATCGCGCCGCCGCCGCCCGTCACCGACGATCCGGATGGGACGGCGCGCAAGGCTGAAGAGGTGCGCTCCGCAATTGACACGATGATCGCCGACTTGTTGGCGCAGCGGCGCTCCATCATTTTCGGGTAGCCTCGGGACTTAGTGTGTGGTCGTATATGACATGGCCTCCGATGTCTTCTGGAACTGATCCAGGAGGGTCACGTCTCGTTCTTAGCTTGACCATCTCCGTCAGCGATTGGCGTCGCGAAATCGCATTACTTTCCGAGCGACTTCATTGGCATTATCTTCGCTTGCGTTCTTGCGTCGCCACCGCTCCCGCGCCCTCCCCCTGCGTTCATGATTGATGTCGGCCAAACCATAGGCAACTACAAGATCACCGCCAAACTTGGGGAAGGCGGGATGGGTGTGGTCTACCTGGCGGAGCATCCGGTGATCGGGAAGAAGGTGGCCATGAAGGCCATCCATCCCGAGCTGGCCCGCAACGCCGAGGTCGTGTCGCGCTTCGTCACGGAGGCCAAGTCAGTCAATCAGATTGGCCACGAGCACATCGTCGACATCAGCGATTTCGGCAACACCACCGACGGAGAATTTTACTTCGTCATGGAGTATCTGCAGGGCGAGTCGATGTCCGAGCGGTTGAAGCGCGAGGAGCGACTGACCGTCCCCAGCGCCGTCAACATCGCCACGCAGGTGGCCGACGCGTTGGGCTCGTCTCACGAGCACGGGATCATTCACCGTGATCTCAAGCCCGAGAACATCTATCTCATCTCGCGCGGCGCTCAGAAGGACTTCGTCAAGGTCCTGGACTTTGGCCTGGCCAAGCTGACCCAGGTCGAGGAGAAGGTCACGCACAAGACGCGCACCGGATCGGTGATGGGGACGCCTTATTACATGTCGCCCGAGCAATGCGAGGGCAAGGCGACCATTGATCACCGCGCGGATATTTATTCACTGGGCGTGATCCTGTTCGAGATGCTGACCGGCAAGGTGCCGTTCGGTGGCGAAGGATATGGCGAGATCATCGTCAAGCACATCACGATGCCGCCCCCTTCCGTGCGCAGCATCGTGCCCAATTTGTCGCCGGCGCTGGACCTGATCCTGTTTCGGGCCCTGGCCAAGGATCGCGAGGAGCGATTCCAGACCATGGCCGACTTTCGCGAGGCGTTGCGCGACCCGGACGCCTACGCCCCGTCGGCGCCGCTGGTGGGAATCCCCGACGACCTGAGCGGCGCGGCGCGCGCGGCGGCGCCCATGAAGCGCTCGGATATCAACCTGGCCGCCAAGGTTGGATTCGGTTCAGGGCTGCGCATGGGATCGGGCGGTCCCGACGATCCGGTGACCAGCCCATCGACCTACCGGCAAGGCGTGGGCGAGATCATCGAAGAGCTGACGCCCAGACGGACCAGCCGCAAGGCGCTGCTGTTCGTGGCCCTGGCCGGACTGACCGGCCTTTCGCTGTTCGCGCTGACCGGGCGACGCGAGACCCGCCACCCCGCCGCACCGCCGGTGGCCGAGGCGCCACGCGTGCCCACGGCCGTGCGTGTGAATTTCAACTCCGATCCCGATCGCGCCACGGTCTACCGGACCGACACTGGCCAGGAACTGGGCACCACACCTCTTTCCATCGAAGTCCCCTACAGCGACTCCGCCGTCGAGTTCGTATTCAAGAAGTCCGGCTTCGAGAACAAGGTGATGTACATCGTCCCCAATCTCCCGTCGCCGTTGTTCGCGACGCTGCAGCCGACGCCAAAACCGGGCAAGTCCGAAACACCCGGCACCCTGCGAGCCCTCGCGCCCGCCGGCCCCGGCGGTAAAGCCTCCCGCCGCCGCCCCGGCGCCCCCGCCCACCGCGACAAGCTAGACGACGACGCGGTTCTAGAACCGAGTATCCAGTAAAATAGGCGCACGGCAGGCTAAGCCTGCGGGCGCCCATGCGGCAACCATGGCGCCCTTAGGGGCCGCGCAGATTAAGCACAGACTTTATTTCGGCCGGCGGATTTGGCTTCGTAGAGGCGTTCGTCGGCGCGTTTGATCAGCGAAGCGGCGTCGGTGATCTCGTCGTCGATGGTGGAGACGCCCATGGAGATGGTGACGCGGATCTTGGTGTTCTCGAAGCGGAACTCCTGCTTCTCGACGATCTGGCGGATTTTTTCGGCGAAGGGTTTGCTGTTCGAGCCGTCGATCTCGGGCAAGACGATGGCGAATTCTTCGCCGCCATAACGGGCAAAGAGATCCTCGCGGCGGATCTTGCCCTTCACGGTCGAGGCCAGCAGCTTCAGCACATAGTCACCGGCCAGATGGCCATAGCTGTCGTTGATCTTCTTGAAGTGGTCGATGTCGAACATCACCAGCGACAGCGACCGGCGATAGCGCTGCGACCGGGCGATCTCCCGCTCCAGGTTCTCCAGGAAGTAACGCTTGTTGAAGATCTGGGTCAGCCCGTCGATCGTCGTCAGGCGGTAGATCTCTTCGTGGTAGGCGTTCTCGATGTTGCCGCCGGTCAGGAACTTGAAAATTGTCCGGCCAATCTTGATGAGATCGCCGTCGCGCAGGACGTATTCGTCGATCGGCTCGTCATTGACGTAGGTCCCGTTGGTCGACCCCAGATCGCGCACCAGGATCGATTTGCCGGTGTTGAGGATCTTCGAGTGGTTGCGGGAGATCGACTCTTGGTCAATCTGGATGTCGCACTTTGATGACCGACCGATCACCAGCGACGCGGCATTGAGGTTGTACTTTTTCCCAAGCTCCGAGCCATAGATGACCACCAGACAGGCTTCCTTTGCAGAAGGCCTTTCTGAGATGCGGCTGATGCTCGTCACGACCGTCTTCGCCCGGACGTGGTCGGACTCGGACGTGTCGTTCGGATCTCGAGGATGGCGGGCCAAGGGGCAGCCTAGGCAGCGTAGGCCATTCGATGGATCGCGTAAAGACATAGCAAATTTGACACATCCACCTACATGTATGACTTTGTCGTCATGCCCCGATTTTCACTGGTGTCTGCGCTTGTTACGGCTCTGTTGACGACCGCCGTTTCGCTTCAGGCCACGGCCGACCCCGCGCATCGCGACGCGGCATTGAGGCTGGACACGCTGATGCGTCAGGGAGCGACTTACGTGGTGGCCTCGACAGGCGGCGGACACGCCGAGCTGACGCTGGATCCCGCGCTGCAGGAGTCGACGGAAGACGTGCTCCGCACTTTTCAGATTCCCTATGCCGGCGTGGTGGTTCTCTCGGTTCACGATGGTCGCGTGCTGGCCATGGTCGGCCGGTCGGCGGTCGACCCCAACCTGGGCGCCGAAGAACTGGCGTTGCGTCCGTGGGCACCGGCGGCATCGGTGTTCAAGGTCGTCTCGGCGGCAGCGCTGGTCTCGGAGGGCGGTCTGTCCAGCCACAGCCTGACCTGCTATCACGGCGGCGTCTCGGCGATTCTGCCCGACAACCTGATCGACATCCCAAGGATCGATCGCCGCTGCGACACGCTGGGGTACGGCCTGGGAAAATCGCAGAACGCCATCCTGGCCAAGCTGGCCACCCGCCACCTGACCGCCGACAAGCTGGAACGGGTCGGCCACGCCTTTGGCTTCGAAAGCGCGATCCCCTTCGACGTGCCGCTGGAACCGTCGCATCTGGACGTCCCCACCGACGGTCTCGAGTTCGCGCGGGCGGCGGCCGGCTTCTGGCATTCGACGTTGTCGCCGATGCACGGCGCGCTGCTGGCGGCGGCCATCGCCAACCGCGGGATCATGCCGGCGCCGACTCTGGTTGACCGCGCGTATGACGCTGAAGGGCGTTTGCTGCCCGCGTCCATGGCGCGACCCCACAGCGTCGTCGACGTGGCCACCGCGCGGGAGGTCGGACGCATGATGGAGCTGACCACGCGGATTGGCACCGCCAAGGGCACGTTCCGCGACAAACTTGGCCGGCGATACCTCCCCATCGAGGTGGCGGGCAAGACGGGAACGCTGTCCGCCGAGACGGACAAGGGCTACGTCGGCTATAGCTGGTTCGTCGGCTATGCGCCGGCCGACCACCCCACCATCGCCTTCGCGGTGGCCCTGGGAAACAACGCGAACTGGCGGATCAAAGCGACTTATGTGGCTCGTCGCATTGTCACGACCTATCTTGCGGAAAAGGGCGACCGGGCCGCCACGCGCATGCTAGCAGCGCGCTGATGCTAAAAATGGTTATTGTTGTGACGATTGAGCCGGCCCGTATAAACTA
>JAXDMH010000165.1:0-6495 GCA_034666225.1 Myxococcales bacterium | reverse complement strand
GAGCAACGCGTCGTCAGGAACGGAGACCCAGAGCAGCGACGCAAGACGAGAGGCCATCTCGAAGTCGTTGTACTTGTTGCGGCCGCCATCCTGGGGGCTGGGGGCACCCAGCTCGGCCCGATAAAGAAACTCGGGCGATTGAAGAATGGCCGAGACCGCGTACTTGAGGCCGACCAGGATGCTGCCTCCGGGCTCTTTCGCAATGTCCGTTGCGACGCTGACGTACCGGGTCACGTCGGCGGGCGTGAATGGGCGTCGAAAGGCACGACGACCAAAGGTGCTGACGACCTGGCTGAGAGGACAGGCGGCATCGGTCGCGCTGGTCGGGACGCAGGACAGCACCGTAGCGGCTTGCGTCGCGGAGGAGAACGCGAACTGGGTGGCGGTGTTGATCGCCGTCTCGAACTGCGAAACGCCCATGGGCGAGACCGCCACCAGGGACGCCGAGATCGAGCGAAACCCTTCCAGTTGTTGATCGGGCTCTAGCTGGGTGGATACCGGGACATTGCTGCCCAGCAGGTCGTGCAGGCTGTTGGTGAATTCGACGGCGGTGAGCTTGTGCAGGCTGGCAACTGGTTGGGACATTGGACCACCGGGTCCGGTCCCCCCTGTACCGTTCGGGCCATTGGGGCCGTTCGGACCGTTGGGACCCGGCATCGACCCGGTCCCCGCAGGGTCCCCGATCGAGCCAAAACAGCCCGCGACGATGAGCGAGGCGACCGCCAACATCGCCGGCACGGTCCTCATCGGAACTTGTCTCACCATGATGCCCTCCGAGGGTCTAGTTGCTGGAGAGTCTCCGCGCGCCATGTCAACAAACAACATCGGGAAGAGGCGCCGGTCGCGGCAGGCTCATCTGGAAAGACGAGCGTTCGCACTGTCGATTGGGCCATTTCTATTTAGCCTGCGTCGGTACGACTCTGCAAGTGAATTGATTTCAAAAACCCACCTAAACCAAGAACGATCCCGGGTGGTTGGACCACCAGACCCAAAGAAACAGACGTGCTGACTGTAATCTCTTGACTGCGTATTTCGACAACCCCTAAGGTCAGTGGGGTCGGCTGACGAGCGGTTTGTCTCAGCCCAGGTTTTCTGAGCCGAGGATTGACCGCGAACGTCCCCAGGAGGCTGCATTTCATGGGTCGCGTCCATTCCGAATCTTTCATCGCCAACGGCTTGGCCAACGGCTTGGTTCCTTTCGTTGTCGCGCTGCTGGTCACCGCATGCTCCGCCCAATCAGAGACGGGGAACCCGCCAAAAGCAGGCAGCGGCGGTGCGGAAACCGGCGGCGCCGGTGCGGGAACCGGCGGCGCCACCAGCGTTGACCCGGGCTCGGGCGGAATCACCGCCCCAATTGACGCAGCCGGCAGCGGCGGCGGTGGTGGCAGCGGAATGATCGACGCCGGCGACGCTCCAGCGGCGGACAGCGGTCCGCTGACCAACTGCATGACCGCCGGATCCGAGCTGTGCGAGGATTTCGAGAGTGGCCAGCTGGATATGCAGCGCTGGAAGCTCAACAAACCCAGCGCCTCTGCTTCCATCACTGTCGATGATATTCACGCCCACACTGGAAAATACGCGGTGCACATCAAAGTGGTGCCCAACCAGCAGAGCACGGCGATGATCAATGAGACCGTCACTTTCCCCAGCACCACCAATGCGTTTTACGCCCGGATGTTCGTCTACTTCAGCCCCGACATCCCGGTGGCGGGAGGGGCTAACCCCGACATGCACACCGGATTTCTGCTGGGCAACGGAAACAACGATCGCGGCAACGTCCAGGCCGGCGTGGGCTTGTCCGGCTTTGGCTCGGCCAAACAGTGGTTGAGTTATTCGATCTTCTACGCCAGCCCCAAATTCGAATTCGGCCCCTCGTCAAAGAGCCTGATCGCCGCCAACCAGTGGCAGTGCGTGGAGCTCTTCGAGGACGGCTCCGATCCAAAGACCGAGATCCGGCAGATCTGGGTCGACGACAAGGAGCTGACCGAGCTGAAGACCGACTCGGCCAAGGCCGCCGGCGGCCAGTCGAACCACCTTCCCCCCAAGTGGGCCAGCGTCTCGTTCGGGATCTGGGAGTATCACCCCATCCCGGTGCTCTCGGACATGTGGATCGACGACATCCGCGTCAGCAGCAAGAAGATCGGCTGCGCGAACTGAAGCGTCCGGGCGCCGACTGGCTTCGAAGTTCCCTGAAATTCGCGCCACCAGTCGAAGACGATCGGCTGAGTTTGAATCGGCAGAATCTTCAAGCAAGCCGCTAGCGCTCGCCTTCACCGGCACTATCTTTCGGCCATGTCGCTTGCCACCACGCTCGCCCAGGCGCAGCTCCGAAACCATTTTCACGCCTGCGCGTTCGTGACCAGTCCCGCCGAGGAGCGATCAATCATCGATCCCTTCCTGCTGGAGGGTATCCGTCGCGGCGAGAAGGCGGTCTATATAGTCGATCCCGAGCACCGCCATGCTCACCAGGCACGGCTGGGCGCTGCGGCGCCTTCGGAGAACCTGCTGGAGGTCACGACCTGGAACGATGCGCACCTGAAAGGAGGCGCGTTCGATCAGGATCGGATGATGGCCGCGCTGGACGAATTGATTCGCGACCACACGGCCACCGGCCGGCCACCGATGCGGCTGGTCGGCCAGATGGGGTGGGTGTTCTCCTCGCCACCGGGGATCGAGCAGCTGGTCGCCTATGAGGCCAGCGTCAACGAGGTCTTGAATCGCGGCAAGACGCCGACCGTGTGTGTTTATGACGTTCAACGGTTGAGCGGCTCGATGATGATGGATCTGCTCCGCGCGCACCCGCTGACCGTCATGAACGGCGTCCTCCACGAAAATCCGTTCTATACGCCGGCCGAGGAAATGCTCCGCGATATTCAGAGTCGCCGCGCGACAAGTTGACCTGATGTCCGCGCCGCCTTCGAGCAGCTCGGGAGATGGGCGGCCACGCCTTCAGCGCTGTATACGGGATCTCTCGGCGCTCAACGTGTTGCCGTCGATGTGCGTTGGCCGATCTCCCGACCAGGCGATCGAAGTCGTGCTCGATGCGCTGCCCACCGCGCTCAGCTGCGATTTGATCTATCTCCAGTTGCCCGGCTCGCCGGCCCGGGAATACGCCTTCCTGTCCGGAGCGGCCCTCCCGGAGGCTCATCTGGCGGAGCTGAGGGTCGTCACCGCGGGAGAGGGAGACGGAGTGGATGCGCTGGTCGTCTTGGGCGGACGAAGACTGTGGTGTCTTGAAGCTGAAATTCCGATCGGCACCGAACGAGGCCGACTGCTGGCGGGCAGAACCGGGCCTCTTGACCCGGACACCGACCGGGTTCTGGTCCGGAGCGCGGCCAACATCGTGGGCACCGTGCTGGACAACGCCAACGTCCTGGAGATCGCGCGGCGTAAGGACGACTTCCTGGCCATGCTGGGTCACGAGCTGCGCAACCCGCTGGCGCCGATCGTGACCGCGGTGGAGCGACTGGCCAGGCATCCGGTTGCCGCGCGTGAACAGAAGGTGATCGAGAGGCACACCCGGCACCTCGCTCGTTTGGTGGACGACCTGCTGGACATCTCGCGGGTCACCCGAGGACACGTCGAGCTGCGACGCGAGCAAGTGTCGCTGGCGTCAGTGCTGGAGCGCGCTGTGGAGATCGCGGCGCCCCTCATCGCCCGGCACAAGCAGACTCTTGGGGTCGCCAGCGCGGACGGCGTCACGCTGCAAGGCGATCCGGTGCGACTGGCCCAGATCTTCGCCAATCTGCTGACCAACGCAGCGAAGTTCACCCCGCCCGGCGGCAGCATCGCCGTCTCAATTGATAGGACACCTGGTCGCGTGCGCGTCTCCGTGCGGGACAGCGGGCGCGGGATCCCGCGCGACCAACTGGGGCGCATCTTCCAACCCTTCGTGCAAGCCGACCGTGAGGGGGACGCGCTGCAAGGCGGCCTGGGTCTGGGTCTGGCGATCGTGCACAACCTGGTCGAGCGACATGGTGGCACCATCGCCGCGCACAGCGAAGGGCGCGGGCAAGGGGCCCTGTTCACCGTCGAGTTGCCAACCGTCACGCTGGTTGCAACACCAGCAGCGGCGTTGCCGCCTCGCGCTTCGACTGCCCGCGCCGGTGTGCGCGTCCTGGTCGTCGACGACAACGTGGACATCGCGGAGCTTCTTTCCGAAGCGCTGCAGGACGAGGGCTTTCAGACGGCGATCGCCCACGACGGCCATACCGCCCTTGAGACGTGGCGACGCTTCGTTCCGCACGCGGCGGTCCTGGACGTGGGGCTTCCCGATGTCGACGGGTACCAGCTGGCCAAAACGCTGAGAAGCGAATACGGCAAGAGCGCCACGTTGATCGCCGCCACCGGATATGGCCAGCCAAAGGATCGCTCGCGTTCGGCGGAGGTCGGCTTCGATTGCCACCTGGTCAAGCCGGTCAGCCTCCACGATCTCGTGCTGGTCCTGGATCAGCGGGTGGTGAGCCAGAATCGGCTAAACCCGCCCCTGATCTGACGGACATCCTGACGGACATCCAGTTCATCCAGATGGACGTTGATTCCGTCACTGCAAAATAATTCCCGAGGTGATGGCGGCTATCGCCTGGCACCACCTTGAATCCAGCTGGCGATCGTCTCCAGCTCTGACAGCGACAGGGGCGTCGTTCGCGCCAGCATCCCCGGGTGTGGCATGCGCTTGCCGTCGCAGGGGGAATCGTCGTTCACTTTGTGAAAGAGATAGCTCTTCGCGGAATCGCCAGGGGTGACCAACGTACCGCCACAGGTTTCTTGCGCCGGTTTCCCGACCAAGGCGTCATAGGCCGCGGCCGGTGTGAGGGGCGTGTCCACGAACGTGGGCGTCTCCGGCACCACCGGGTGCGCTGGATCGTGGCACCGCATGCAGTGGGCGATGAAGATCGCCTGGACGGCGGTGAACGCGCCGCCGCCGCCGCTGTCGCTCCCTGGACCGTCGATCGCATCGACGGCGTCTGGTTGGCCAAGGTCGCTTCCCGCGTCGCGACCGCCCGTGCCGCCGCCACCCGCGCCGCCGCTGCCGGCGGTCGCCGTCCCTCCCGCGCCGCACCCAACCCCCGCCGCAACCATCAACACAAAGCCGATAACCGAAAAATTGAACCGTATTTCATTCATTGCGAACTTGTCACGATGCAACTCGAACGCCAACGTCGCCTGGACGATCCTCGCTGAAAGGCGCCCATTTTCAGTCCTCCGCTGCCGGCGCAGCCACCTCGAGCGAAACGCATCCTCGAAATTTTGATGACGGTCGGACACCCATGGCCATCGGACGTCGGTCGGCCGTCGGTAAATGCCTGCTCCCTTGACGGGGAGATCCTGCTAACTTTTGCCGCCGATGACCGCCCCCGTCCACAGCCGGATCAGCCGCTACCACGCCCTGCTGACCCGGCATCCCTTCCGGTTCTTGCTCGGCGCCCTGGTGGTCTTCGCCGCCAGCGCGACCCTGGCCTCGCGCCTGGATCTCAAGACCTCGCTGGAAGAGCTCTTGCCCAGCGACGATCCGGGGGTGGTGACGCTGGCCAAGACGCACAAGCGGATCGGAGACCTGTCGCTGCTGCTGGTCGGCATCCGCTCGCCCGACTATGCGGCCAACCTTCGTTATGCCGAGGCGTTGACCAAGCAGCTGCGGGCGTTGCCGCCACAGGTCCTCAGCCTGGCCACGTTCGAGATCCGAGATCTGCGGGACTTTTTTCAGAAGAACAAATGGCTGTATGTGTCCGAGGACGATCTGACCTCGATCCGGGATCGCGTGCGCAACGAGATCCAGAAGCGCAAGAACCCGCTGTTCGTCTCGCTTGATGAAGACGAACCGATCGACAAGATGAAGGACCGGCTGGAGCATCACAACGGCCTGGACGACAAATTCCCCGATGGCGTCTTCACCAGCAACCACGGCGAGTACGTCTGGATAGCGGCGCTGCCCCCCGGGGGCCTCTTTGTCGAACACGCCGGCGAGCCCCTGTACAAGGCCGCCCACGACCTGATCGCGAAGGACCCTCCCTCCCGTTATCACCCGGCCATGCGGGCCGAGGTGGCGGGACCGATCGCCACCACCATCGCCAACCGCAAGGCGATCGAGAACGACCTGCTGACGGTCACCATCAGCTGCCTGTCGATCGTGGTCCTCTCCATCGGCCTTTATTTTCGAAGCCTGCGGGCCATTCCCCTGACCGGGATCCCGGCCACCATCGGAGCGGCCGCGGCGTTCGCGGTGGCCGAGCTGGCCTTTGGTTATCTGAACTCGTCGACGGCGTTCCTCGGGTCGATCATCATCGGCAACGGGATCAACTATGCGATCGTTTTTCAGTCGCGTTATGAAGAGCATCGCGCCCAGGGCGCCGGCCCCGCCGAGTCGCTGAGGCTGGCGCTGAGCGGCGTCTGGCGGGGTACGCTGGTGGCGGCGGTCTCCGCGTCGGCTGCCTATGCGTCGCTGATGGTGACCAGCTTTCGCGGCTTTTATCAGTTCGGCGTGATGGGGGCGGT
>JAXDMH010000164.1:0-2647 GCA_034666225.1 Myxococcales bacterium | reverse complement strand
TGGCGGCCAGGCGCTGACCATGTTCTCCGGCGTGTTGCCATTTGCCCTGTCGACCCTGACCACCATCCTGCTGGTCGTCGATCCGGTCGCCGCCGTTCCGCTGTTTCTGACCATGACCGCCGCCGATCTCCCCGAACAGAAACGGAGCATGGCCATCCGCGCCGCCATCGCCACCGGAGTCATCCTGGCGTCGTTCGCCGCCGCCGGGAACGTCATCTTCCGCGTCCTGGGCGTCTCGCTGGGCGCCTTTCGCATCGCGGGCGGCGCGTTGCTGTTCTTGCTGGCGGTCGACATGCTGCGCGCGCAGCGCTCGCGCCAGCGGACGTCGCCCGAGGAGGAAGCGGAGGGCGTGGACCGCGACGACATCTCCATCTTTCCCCTGGCCATCCCCATGCTGGCCGGACCGGGCGCCATCTCGACGGTGATGGTCCTGGTCTCGCGCGCCCACCAGGCCTGGCAGCTGGGCGTGGTGCTGGCCGCCATCGTCGTCGCCGCCATCGCCTCGGCCGTCATCCTGTGCGGCGCCCTGCGCGTGGAAAAACGATTGGGCCGCACCGGCATGAACGTCCTCCAGCGGGTCATGGGCCTCATCCTGGCCGCCACCGCCGTCCAGTTCATCGTCGACGGCGTGATCACCATCTTGCCGACGGTCGGCGGGGGGTCACCTCGCTAGGCTAGGTTACTTCGCCGTCAGGTTTCTCAGCTCCAGCGCCAGCCGTGTAGTACCAGGGGGATGCCCGTGAGGAACCGTCTCGGACACAGTGGCGATGGCCCGGATGAAATCCGCATCAGCGATGCGGGCCACCTCGGTCGCCGCCAGCAGGAACGCCCCCACGCCAAAAGGAGCCGTGGTGTCCGCGCTGGTGGCCGCCGGCGATGCGGCCACAGGTTGCACCCACCCCAGGTGGCCATCGCCGCGCACCAGCGCCGACAGACCCCGCCAGGCCCGGCCGACCACCGGAAGAAACGTCGCGCGATCGAGGACGCCGTTGTTGATCCCCCAGGCCAGCGCGTAGGTGAAGAATCCGGAGCCGCTGGTTTCGGGATTGGGAAATTCATCCGGCTTCAGCAGATTGGCGCGCCACAGACCGTCGGTCGCCTGCGCAGCGATGACCGCCGCGCTCATGGTGCGCAGCAAGGCCACGTATTCGTCGCGCCGCGGATCGTCCAGCGGCAACACCTGCAGCACGCGGGCGATGCCGGCCAGCACCCAGCCGTTGCCGCGCGCCCAGAAGTTTTCGCGACGGCGATCGTCGCGGTACATCAGCCCCACCGCCGGCTCGAAGAGGAAGGCCACGGTGTCCCACCACATCTCGTGCATCACGCGCAGGTAACGCCCATCGCCGGTGGCCAGGGCCAGGCGGGCCAGCACCGGCGGCGCCATGAACAGCGCGTCCTGCCACCACCATTCGATGCGGCCGGCCACCGGATTTTCCACCAGCACGTCAAACGATTTTCTGGCTGCCCCCAGCATGAAATCGGCGTCGGGCCGGGGATCCAGCAGATAGAGGTCCAGGAAGGTCTGCGCGGCGCACTGATTGTCGGCGCGCGGGTGGCGCGGCGTTTCGGTCAGCGCAAAATCAGCGCACCAAGATTTCAACGCCTGCAGCAACAGCGGATCGTGCGTCGCCTGATAGGCCGCCATGACCCCCACCCATCCGGCGGCGTGGGTCCAGTCTTTCTCCGGCCCCATGCGCGGGATCTGCCAATGCGATACGTTCTTTACCTGGGCCAGAACCACGGAGTTTTCTGCCGGCATGACGTCGGCACTATAGTCCGGCGGCCACGGCCTTTGACAATCAGAAGCACGGCGCTAATTTCTTTGCCGCCCCAAGCCAATCGATTTTTACCCTGAGGAGTCGCCCATGCAGAGCCGTTTCCTTCCCGACATCGTCCGTTACAAGTCCATGGATTCCGCCGCGCTGCGGGCGGCCTATCTGTTCGAGTCGGCGTTTGTTCCGGGGCGCATCGAGCTGTTCACCGTCGATATCGACCGCGCCGTCATCGGGGGTGCCGTGCCCACGACAGAGCCGCTGACACTGCCGGTGCCGGCCGAGCTGCGCGCCGTCAACTTCTGCGACCGGCGCGAGCTGGGAATCATCAACATCGGCGGTCCCGGCAAGGTGCGGGCCGACGAGCTGACCTTCCCCGTCAAGCCGCGCGAGTGCGTCTACGTCGGCCGCGGCACCAAGAGCGTGATCTTCGAGAGCGACGACCCGGCCGCGCCGGCGGCGTTCTACATGGTCAGCTTTGCCGCCCACGCCGCCTACCCCACCACCCACGTCGGCCCGGACAAGGCGCGCATCAAAGAGATCGGCAGCGCCGAACAAGCCAGCCGCCGCCGCCTTTACCAGTACATCCACCAGGAGGGCGTCAAGAGCTGCCAGCTGGTGATGGGGTACACCGAGATCGAATCCGGCAGCGTCTGGAACACCATGCCCCCGCACACGCATACCCGCCGCTGCGAGATCTACATGTACTTCGACATGGCCGCCGAGGCGCGCGTCATGCACTTCATGGGCACGCCGCAAGAGATGCGCACGCTGGTGATGGCCGACCGCGAGATCGTCGCCTCGCCAGCCTGGTCGATGCACTTCGGCGCCGGCACCGCCAACTATCGTTTCGTGTGGGCCATGGGCGGCGAGAA
>JAXDMH010000163.1:0-2619 GCA_034666225.1 Myxococcales bacterium | reverse complement strand
CGGGCGGGCCTGGCCGAGCTGGTGGCGGCGTCGGCCGACGAATATGTACGGCTGGCCGTCTCGCTGGCGGGCGATGGCCAGCGCGATCGGTTGCGCGGGTTGCGCGCCGGCCTGCGCCAGCGACTGGTGACGTCGGGGCTGACTGACGGACCACGCTTTGCCGCCGCGTTTGAAGACGGGCTGCGCACCGCCTGGCGCGACCATTGCCAGCGCGAGCAGGGCCCGTCGCCCGCACCGACACTGCCGGCCGGCACGGCGCTGGTTCCCATGACGGGCGGTACGCAGGTCGCCGTCGCAGACGCCATCAATCAGCTGACGACTTACGTCCTCACCGAACAGCAAGACTGGTTCGAAGACGAGATCGTCTTCGTGCGCGCCGCCATCAACCGCGGCGAGCGCGCCATCGACATCGGCGCCAACCACGGTGTCTACGCCCTGTCATTGGCCCGCGGCGTGGGCGCCGATGGGTTGGTCTGGGCCTTCGAACCGGAACCAACGGCCGCCGCCCGCCTGCGCCTGGCCATCGCCGCCAACCGATTCGCCAACCTGACGCTGGTGGAGATGGCCCTGTCAGATCACAGCGGCACCGGCCACCTGTCGGCGGGCACTCACAGCGAGCTGGCAGCCCTGGCCGACAGCGACGGCGATGACGGCGTCGACGACCGATCGCCCGGCTATGACGTGCCGCTGGCGACGCTGGACGAAGGCGCGCCCCGCTTGGGCATCAGAGACGTCGCCTTCGTCAAGATGGACGCCGAGGGTTCCGAGCCGGCCATCATCGACGGCGCTCGCCGATTTTTCGCCCAGGAATCGCCGCTGGTCATGTTCGAGGTGCGGCACGGCGCCGCCATTCACCGGCCCACCGTCGACGCCATCGCTCGCCTGGGCTACGAACGCTTTCGTCTGGTCCCCGGGCTCATGCTGCTGGCACCGGTCGACGATCCGGATGCGCTGGATCCGTATCAACTGAACCTCTTCGCCTGCAAACCCGACCGGGCGGCGCGCCTGGCCGACCGTGGTCTCCTGGTGACGCGACTGCGCAGCGCGGACGATGCCCCCGCCCAAACCTGGCTCACCCACCTGCGCCCGCTGGCCGTCGCAAAAGCCTTCGGCGCCGGCTGGCGCGGCGCTGCAGGCGCCGGCGCCGTCGAACAGACCTACTTCGCCGCGCTGGATCACCACGCACTGGCCCAGCGGCCGCTGGATCCGCCGGACAGCCGTTACGCCCACCTGATGAAAGCCGTCGAGCTGGGCGCCGAGGCGCTGGCCCAGTGGCCAGAAATCCCTGTGCTGCAGACCGTGGCTCGCTTGGCCTGGGAGGCTGGCTTTCGCGCCGTGGCCGTGCAGACATTGAACACGCTGGTTCAGCGCTGCCTGGAAGCAGGCGATCCGATAGCCAGCGTCCCTTTCCTGCCGGCCTGCCCGCGTTTCGATCACGTGGCACCGCTGGATGACGATCTGCGCCGCTGGGTGCTGGCGGCCGCGATGGAGCAGCGCGAGCGACTGCGCGCATTCTCATCGTTCTATACGGCGCGCGATCCGCAAAGCCGACCGACGCTGGAGACCATGGCCGCCCTCGGCTACCAAAGCCCCGAGATGGCCCGCCGCCTGGCGCTGATCAAACAGTTAACAGCCTGAGCACGAGCGAACCGCGCGAACCGAGCGAACGCAGCGAACGCAGCGAACGACCGTTGCTCTTGCCGGCGGCTGACCTATGTTTGCCCTGCCATGAAATGGGAAGCCGAACGACGCAGCGACAACGTTGAAGACCGTCGCGGGATCTCCTTGCGCGGCGGGGCCATTGGCCTCGGCAGCGTTGTGGTGGCCTTGGTGGCGGCCCTGCTGGGCGCGCCCGATGACCTGGTTCGAAAGCTCCTGGGCGGCGGTGACGGCACCGCCACCGTGCAGGATCCGCAGCCGCGCAACCCCCAGGAAGAAAAGCTGGCGGACTTTGTCAGCGTCATCCTGGCCAGCACCGAGGACGTCTGGTCAGCCGTGCTGCCGGCCAGCGGACATCGGTACACGCCGCCCAAGCTGGTCCTGTTCAGCGACGCGGTCGAATCCGCCTGCGGCATGAACAGCGCCGCCGTGGGGCCCTTCTATTGCCCGCCCGATCGCAAGGTCTACCTGGATCTGCATTTCTTCGCCGAGCTGGATCGCCGGTTCGGCGCGCCCGGCGATTTCGCCCAGGCCTACGTGGTCGGCCACGAGGTCGGCCATCACGTGCAAAATCTCCTGGGGATCTCGGCGCGCGCCGAGAGCGAGCGCGCCCAGCTGTCGCGAGCCGACGGCAATCACCTGTCGGTGGAGATCGAGCTGCAGGCCGATTGCCTGGCCGGGGTCTGGGCCTTCCACGCCAACCGCACCCGGCGGCTGCTGGAACCGGGTGACGTCGAGGAAGGCCTGCGCGCGGCAGCGGCCATCGGCGACGACACGCTTCAAAAAGCGGCGCGCGGCCGGGTCGTCCCCGAATCGTTCACCCACGGCTCGTCGGCGCAGCGGACCCACTGGCTGAAACGCGGCCTGCAGAGCGGGCGCGTCGCCGACTGCGACACCTTCAGCGCCGCAAGCCTCTGATTGTTGTCAGACGGCGACGGCGCCGGCGCCGGCCAGCTCTTC
>JAXDMH010000162.1:0-4101 GCA_034666225.1 Myxococcales bacterium | reverse complement strand
CCGGAAGCGGTGGTCGCCACCGTCTCCCTGGGCGAACCGCGGCGTTTTCTATTGCGCCCTAAAGTCGGCGGCGGTCGCTCGCTGGCGTTTTCTCTCGGGCGCGGAGATCTGCTGGTGATGGGCGGCGCCTGCCAGCGCACGTGGCAGCACGCGATCCCCAAGGTCGCCCGCGCCTTGCCCCGCCTGGCGGTGATGTACCGCCCGGTCTGGGAAAAACCGTAAAAGCCGCACAGTGTTCGGGGCGGGGGTGGACTTTGTTGAAAATGGGCTCACCTTGACGCTGTGGCGACCAAAGCGGAGCGTTTTCGGGCAGAGACGGAACGTTCAGGACCGAAGCGACCGAAGAAGGTCGTCCAGCCCAAGCGCCGCGCCGTCAGTGACGCCACCTCTTCGCCTGGCCCGTCGCACAACTATGCGCCGCGCGCCGAAAAGGGCAGCGCCTACGACATGGAATTCGCGGCGCCTCACAAACGACCCTCGCGCAAATCCACCCGCAAGAGCCACAACCACACCAAGACCGACAGCTCTTTGCGGATCACCACCATGAACAAGGTTGCCTCGCCGGAGGCCCGAGCCAAGCGCGGCAAACGGTAATTACTTCCGGCCGCCCGGCTTGGCGTTCAACGGCGCCGGCCCGATCATAGGCGCATGCAGCCCGAGCCCGACGCCCGCCCAGGCACCTGGATCACCAGCGACGTGCCCGGTCGTCTGGACGCGCTTGGCTGGTCACGGTGGCACCGCCGGGTCGTGCTGGCGCTGGGGATCACCTGGACCCTGGACGGCCTCGAGGCCAGCTTGATCGCGAACCTGGCGCCGTCGCTGCAGGACGCGCGCGCGCTGGGGCTGACCGGCGCCGAGGTCGGGCTGGCCAACACGCTGTACCTGGTGGGGCAGGTGGCGGGCGCGCTGGTGTTCGGTCACCTCACCGATCGGCTGGGGCGCAAACGCCTGTTCCTGGTGACGCTGGGCCTTTATCTGGCGGCCACCGCGCTGTCCGGCCTGGCGCCCACCTTCGCCGTGTTCGGGATCTTTCGCCTGCTGGCCGGCGCCGGGATCGGCGGCGAGTACGCCGCCATCAACTCGGTCATCGACGAGCTGGTGCCGGCGCGCATCCGCGGCCAGATCGATCTGGCCATCAACGGCTGCTACTGGATCGGCGAGGCGCTGGGCGCGGGCGTCACGCTGGTCGTCCTCAATCCGCGCTTCATGCCGCTGCACATCGGGTGGCGGTTGGCCTTCGGGCTGGGGTCGGTGCTGGGCATCGCCATCCTTCTGGTGCGCAGAGATCTTCCGGAGAGCCCGCGCTGGTTGCTGAACCACGGCCACGTGCGCGCCGCCGAAGCCACCGTGGCGCGCATCGAAGCGGAGATCCGCGCCGCCGCTGGACCGGCCGTCGCAACGTCCGTCGTCCCTTTGGCCGCCGCCCCCGTCGCCGTCAGCGCGGTGCCCATCCGGGTCGCCGGCGCGGTCGACCTGCGGCATCTGCTGCGGACGCTGGTCGTTCGTTATCCAAGGCGCACCGTGCTGGGTCTTTGCCTGATGCTGGCGCAGGCGTTTCTCTACAACTCGATCTTCTTCAGCTACGGACTCATCCTGCAAAAGTTCCACGGCGTGGCGTCCGATCGGGTGGGGCTGTACATGGTGCCGTTCGCCGTCGGCAACTTCGCCGGCCCGCTGCTGCTGGGTCCGCTGTTCGATCGCTGGGGCCGCCGGGTGATGATCGCGGCGACCTACGCGGCGTCGGGCGTGCTGCTACTGATCACCGGCGGGCTGTTTCTGGCCGGTGTCCTGGACGCCGTCACGCAGACCATCGCCTGGTCGGTCGTTTTCTTCGTCGCCTCGGCCGCCGCCAGCTCGGCTTACCTGACCGTCAGCGAGCTATTTCCCGTCGAGGTCCGCGGCATGGCCATCGCCGTCTTCTATGCCTTCGCCACGCTGGTCGGCGCCGGAGCGCCCACGCTGTTCGGCGCCATCGTCGACGCCGGCCGGCCTGGTCAGTTGTTCGCGGGCTATGCCCTGGCCGCGGCGCTGATGATCGGCGCCGGCGTGGTGGCGCATCGGCTGGGCGTCGACGCCGAGGGGCGCTCGCTGGAGCAGCTCTGCCCCGACCAGGCCCATTAGCCCCAGCACGTCCCGCTGGCCCCCATCTAATAGAGGAACCGCGCCGCGGCGTCCGATATCTGATAATTTGTTCAGTGCATGCTCACCTCCACGTTTCAGCTGGCCCGCGGCGTCGGTCCCCGTCGCGAGCAGCAGTTGTGGCGCGACGGCATCACCAGCTGGCGCCAGTTTCCCGAAGCGCCCACGGTCGCCCTGTCGGCGCGCGCCGATTCTCTGTTGCGAGCGGCCCTGCTCGACGCCGAGACCGCGCTGACCCGGGGCGACTGCGATCGCCTGGCCGCCCTGTTGCCTTCGGGCGAGCACTGGCGGCTGTTCAGCACGTTCGGCGACGACGCCGCTTATCTGGACATCGAGACCGGCGACGACGACTGGGGACGGTCCTTCATCTCGGCGATCGGCATCTGGGACCGGGAAGGCCCGCGCTTTCTGCTGGCCGGCCGCGATCTGGCGCTGTTCCCGGCGCTGTCGCGCTGGTGGTCGATGCTGGTGACCTTCAACGGTCTTTCGTTCGACGTGCCGGTATTGCGCCAGGCCTTTCCCGACTGGCAACCGCCCGGCTGTCATGTTGACCTTCGCCATCTGCTGGCGCGCCTGGGACACCACGGCGGCCTGAAAGCGATCGAACGCAAGATCTCCGCGCTGAACCTGGCCCGCCCGCCGCACCTGGCTGGCATCGACGGCTGGGACGCCAGCCGTCTTTTTCGCCACGGCCAGCGCGGCGATCGGCGCGCCTTGCGATTGTTCGCCGAATACAACCTCTACGACGTGGTCAACCTGCGCACGCTGATGGCCTACGCGTACAACGCCATGGTCGATCGACACGCCGACGAAACGCCGGCGTTGCGATCGTGGCTGCAATCCTGGGCGCCGCCGCTGCCGGTGCCCGCGCGCGGCGACGGCCTTTACGACATCTCCAAGATTCTTCTCGCGCTCTAGACGGCCGCGCGTGGCGACGGCGCGTGGTCGCCACGTCCGATCCGCAGCACCAGAAATGCGGCGACCATGCAGATGCCGCCGGCGACGATCCAGGCTGGTGTGTACGTCAGCAGCGACGTCCGGACGATGCCCGCCGCCAGCGCGCCCGAGGCGGCGCCGATCTGGTGGGCCGCCACGATCCAGCCGAACGCGATGGGCGCGTCCTGCGAGCCGAAGGCATCCGCCGTCAGCTTCACCGTGGGCGGCACGGTGGCGATCCAATCCAGGCCGTAAAAGATGGCGAAAAGCGGCAGCCCCAGCACCTGCGCGTCGAATGCCTGGGGCAACCACAGCAAGGCCAGCCCGCGCAGGCCGTAGTACCAGAACAGCAGGCGCCGGCTGTCAAAGCGATCCGACAACCAACCGCTGGCGGTGGTCCCGACCAGATCGAAGATGCCCATCACCGCCAGCAGGCTGGCGGCGCGCACCTCCGGAATGCCGTGGTCCATGCACGCCGGAACCAGGTGCGTGCCGATGAGGCCGTTGGTGGTCGCGCCGCAAACAAAGAAGCTGCCGGCCAGCAGCCAGAAGTCGCGCTTGCCGAATCCGACCCGCAAGACGCGCAAGGCATTGGCGAAGGGATTTTGTTTGCTGACCTCCACCGGTGGATCGTCCGGCGCCGCGCCATAGGGCAGAAGGCCGCGATCGCTCGGCCGATCGCGCACCAGCAGCGCCACCAGCGGGATCAGCAGCACCAGCGCCGCGGCCACCACGAACGACACCGACCGCCAGCCGCGCGTCTCGGCCAGGTGAGCCTCCAGCGGCAGGAAGATCATCTGGCCGGTGGCGGCGCTGGCGGTCAGGATGCCCATCACCGTGCCGCGGTTCTTGACGAACCAGCGCTGGACGATGGTCGCCCCCAGGACCAGCGCCGTGGTGCCCGAACCAAGACCGACCAGCACACCCCACAACAAGACCAGGTGCCAGCTGGCCTTCATGAACGGCGTCAGCGCCACGCCGGTGGCGATGAGGCCCGCCCAGAACCGGTCCGCGACGAACATCAGG
>JAXDMH010000161.1:0-6188 GCA_034666225.1 Myxococcales bacterium | reverse complement strand
CGTCGAGATGGTCGCGTCGTCGAAATAAATGGTGCAGTCGCTGGGTGTCAGGGCATCGGTCTCGCTGCCCAGGCCCCAGTAAAGGTTGTCACCAGGGGCTGCCCCCAGGTTGGCGATGTCCATGATCTGTTCTCCGTCTTGCCACACGGTGATGTGACCGTTGCGGGGCGCCTCATACGCAAAGCGCACCTCCAGATGAAACCAGGAACCGACGGGATATGGTTTGCGCGGCACCGCATCGGCATAGTTCTTCATGGCCTCGTCATAAAAGTAGACGGTCTTGTTGTTGAGATTGAGATCCCACAGCCCGTGCTTGGTCAGCGCGTTGCCCGCCTGGGTCTGATAGAAAAAATAGAAGACGGTCCAGAACGTGGCGGGGGTGTGCATCTCCTTGATGAAGAACCAGGCGCCGTAATAGGCCGGGCCGGGTTCGACCTTTCGGTAGTACTCGGCCAGGTGGTCCTGTCCGTCGGCGGTGTCGAAGGTGATCTTCAGCGAGCGCGTCCCGGTGTGGGCCTGTTCTTGCGACACCGCCGCGGTCACCAGATGTTGATCGCTGCCCCCGATGGCGGCGCCGTCCCGCGACCAAGCGGAGGTGTCGCCGCTTTCGAGGCCACTGGACCAGAGGATCGTCGGGGCGGTGGCATCGCTGTTGACGGCGCCGTCGGGCGAGGGCAGCTCGAATCTCTTACCGATCTCCAGCGGCTGATTGCATGCGAGCGAAACGGTGGCCCCGGTCAAGAGCGGCAGCAACGACAGAAGCAGGCGAGGGCGTGGCATCAGCGAAGCGTCGCGCGCAGTCCACCGGCCACCCGCTCGCGGAATCGTCCGTCGGGGTACCGCTGCAAATAAAGGCGGGCCAGCTGCTCGGCGCGCGGCCGATTGCGCGCCGCCGTCGCTTCGATCGAAAGCGCCAGCGCCTCCTCCTGCAGGACACCGTCGGGAAACTCGGTGCGACAGCGGGTCAAGAGACGCTCGGCCCTGGTCAGGTCCCCGGCCTGGCGGGCCTGGATGGCCTCCAGCATCAGATCAGCCTCCAGGTTTGCCGGTCGCTGCGGTGGCTCGTTCGCCGGACGGTTCGGAACCTGCGCTGGTTGCGGCGCTTGGCTGTCGGCCACACTGCTGGAAACGCGGGCCACGCGGCGCTTGCTTTCGGATCGTCGTGCTTGCCGCTCGGCGGTGGTGGGCGCCGCGGGCGACGCCGCTTCTTGCGCAGTGATCGGCGACGGCGCTGATACAGGCACCACGGTGGCCGCTCTGGCGATCGACCGGCGCGTCGGCAGCCCGCGGGGCGTGGCTGGCGTTTCATCATGAACCCACGATTCAATCCGCTGCCGCGCGCGCTGCCACCCTCCGCCGGCGTTCACCATCGCGCTGGCGCCAGCCACGCAGAGCATCGTCACCAGCACGACCATCACTGGCCGCAGCCGAAAAATCGTCGCTCGGCGAGACGGCGAACCCAGCTTCAGGCGAATGCGGCGCTGCCGCTGGGCAGCGTCGTTCAGCGGGGGAGCAGCCCGAAGGATCTTCGCGGCCACCTGCGACCTGGGATCGCCCCGATCGAGATCATTGACCAGTCGTCTCACGGCAGTTTCCCCTGGGCCCGGGCCTGATCGATCAGGTCGAAGAACCGCTTGCGGGCGTGGTGCAACCGCGTCCAGACCGTGTTCAGGGGAATCCCTTCCAGCTCGGCGATCTCTTCCCCACTGTAGGACTCTATCTCGAACAGCACGAAGGCCGTCCGCTGCGCGAGGCTCATCTTGTTCAGGGTCTCTGTCAGGAACGTCTGCATCTCGCGCCGCTCCAGCATCTGACTGGGATCGGCGCCCGGTTGAACAAAGATGGGCGTTTCATTCGCGTCTGGATCTTTGGTGGTTCCTCGAAAGATCCGCCGCATCCAGGCCCGTCGCCGGTAATCGCTGACCTGGCGTCGGGCGATGGTGTACAGCCAGGCGTTGAGGTTCCTGCCGTCGAATTCGGCCAGCTTGCGCCGGACGACCAGGAACACGTCCTGGGTGATGTCGTCGAGGTCGGCGTCCAGGCCTCCCAGCGCCCGCACCCAGCGCAGCACGTCGCTGAAACGCTCGGCATAGATTCGCTCGAAGGACAGCTCCGCGGGCACGTCGTTTGCGGCCGCGGCACCGACGGGTACGAATCTCTCTATCGTCAAGCGCACCCTGATGACGGGCGGTGGTAGGCCAAACCTTCAATTCAGTCTGGCCACCAATCCCCCCTGAGCGCCCAGCCAGAATCGCGGCGTCTGTCCGACGTCGCCCGTGCCGGCGACTGTCAGCCGAATTCCTTGCGGCCAGCCAAAGTCATAGATCGAAGCGAAAAAGCCCATACGTTTGGTTAACCAAAGCCGGACCAGGACAGCCGTTCGCTCGCCGATCTCGGCACGCCAGCCCGATTCGGTCGGCGTCAAACCACTGCCGCTCAGATGCACGGGCGCCACGATCAATGACGCCTCGACCGCCGCGTCCCAACGCGGACCGGCAAGCGTCAAACGGGCGCCCACGTCGATCGGGATCCACAGCGCGTGGGCGTCGGCCCGCTGGTAGTGCAGCGTCGACGACGACAGCACGCCGCTACCGACGGAGAGGCGCACGGTCCGGCCCCAGAGCAGGCGCAGGCCGCCGCCGCCCGCCAGCGGCACGGCGGCCAGCCCGGCGCCCGGCGCGACCTGAAAGGCGGGGGCGAGCTCCAGCTCCCATGATCGGGGCAGCGCCGGAGCCAAAGATTGCGCGGGCGCCGGCGCCGGCAACTGCGGCGGTGCCGGCGCCGAGAATCGCGGCGGGTCGAGCACGACGGCCAGGAAGACCGCCGTCAGCCGCGTTCTGTCGGCGCAGCGCTGGGTGGGATCCTCGAAGTATCGTCGCGATCCGGACAGCCTCACCAGTAAACCGCCGGCATTTTCCTGCAGAATTGCGTCGCCCGGGCCGCCAACGTTATCTCCGTCCGGCGCCGTCGAGATCTCCATCGTCGGAAAAAGTCGTTGCAGCGCCTGCGCGACGTCGGCAGCGGAGGGACACGTTCCCGCGGCGACGACTTTCAGGTGCCGGGGCGGCTCCGCGCGCGCCGCCGAGGACAAGAACGACAGCAACCAGACCATGTGCCCGGCGCGGCCTTTGAGCATCGTCTGCGTCACCGTCGGTTGAAGGTTTTACCACGTCAATCCCGGGCCCAGCCTGGCGCGGCGTCTGAACCGGTTCGAGTACAACAACACGGTCCGCGATCCGCGATCTGGAGATGCGCCTGACGGTCGCCCCGCCCACGCTCACGGGGGCGGCCTGCACCAGGCCGACGGCGCCCACCATCGACTATCGAACCAACGACAACTTTCCCGCCGTCGGCAAGCTGCAGATGGATCTGCTGGCCATGGCCCTGGCCTGCGATCTGACCCGGGTGGCGACGCTGCAGTGGGAGGCGGCGTACAGCGACGTGCGCTTCACCTGGCTGGGCGCCACGCGCGGTCACCACACCATCTCGCATGATTCGGACGGCACCACGGCGTCGGTCGAATTGCTGACCAAGATCAACATCTGGTACGCCGAACAATTCGCCTACCTGCTTGACAAACTGGACGGCATCAAAGAAGGCGCCGGGACGTTGCTGGACAACACCGTGGTCTTCTGGGGCAACGAACTGGCGCGCGGCAATGTCCACTCGCACTGGCCGATGCCGGTCGTGCTGGCCGGCAGTGGCGGCGGCGTCATCAAGACCGGCCGCTTCCTCACCTATCCGAAGTGGCGCCGACCACATCGCACTCGAATCTGCTGGTGTCGATGATGAACGCCGTCGGCGTGCCTGGCCAGACGTTCGGAAATCCCAAGTACTGCACCGGACCGCTGACCGGCCTTTTTTTAGGCGGCCCCGGGACTACTTCAGGTGACTGACGATCGCCGCCACGATCCCCGCCAGCAGCAGACCGACGCCACCGCCAATGATCCAGCGCCATTTCGTGTGCCGGGCGCCGGGCGGTGTCGCGGCCGGCACCGCGTCCGGCATCTTGTCGGACGACTTGCCAATTCCCGGCGGCCCGAAACGCGCCAGGTCCTTTTCCAGCGCGCCGACGTCGCGGTAGCGCTGGGCCGGGTCGCGCTGGAGACATCGTTCGACGATCGCCACCAGCTCCGCCGGCAGCTCCGGGCGCAGTTCGCGCAGGGACCGCGGCTGTCCGCTCAGGATCAGCGGGCACAGTTCAGGCAGCGTCTTGGCCTCGAAGGGACGGGCGCCCGATAGCATCTCGAAGAGGATCACGCCCAGCGACCAGATGTCCGTTCGGCCGTCGACGGCCCGCGGGTCTTTCAGCTGTTCGGGCGACATGTAGGCGGGCGACCCGATCATGGAATCGGGGCGGGTCAGCTGAGCGCCTCCGCGGGTGACCACCGGACTGCCCGTCGAGGGATCGACAAGCTTGGACAGCCCAAAGTCCAGGACCTTGATGATCACCGCGCCCGAAGCGTCCTTGGTGACGAAGAGGTTCGACGGCTTGAGATCGCGGTGAATGATCCCCAGGGCGTGGGCCGCGCGTACACCGTCGCACGCCTGCAGCAGAAAACCGACAGCCTGGGCCGGCGACAACCGAGGCTGCTTTTGAAGAAACGCCGCCAGGTCCTCCCCGTCCAGGTACTCCATGACGATGAAAAGGCCGCCCCACTCGACGGTCCCGACGTCCAGGACCCTGGCGACGTTGGCGCTCTTGATCTTGGCGGTGGCGCGCGCCTCGCGCAGGAGGCGCGTCTTGGCGGTTTCGGTGCTGGACAACTCTGCGTGGAGCAGCTTGATGGCGACGCGGGTCTCCAGCTGAAGGTGCGTCGCCGCGAATACCATACCCATGCCGCCATTACCCAACAGCCCGTCCACCCGATATTTGTCGGCGAACAGCCGTCCAATCGTGACCGGTGTCTCTCTCTCAGTCACGGCACCAGGGGTGATGGTAACCCAATTCTTGGGGCGCTAACGTTTCTTGTCCGATCTGTCGATTCCGTCATCGATGCGCCTCGATCTGAAACCGTTTCTTACCTATCCATCCGCCCTAGTGACGCCGACTGGATAAAGGGCCTTCGTTGTTGAACGCCTCTCACGCCGAACGCGTCCTCGCGTACCTCAACGAGGTACAGACGGGCAAGGTGCTGAACAGCCGATACCTCATCGAGCACCAGCTGGGTGCCGGCGGTATGGGCGCGGTGTACGCCGCGCGCCACGTCCATCTGGGCACCAAGCTGGCGATCAAGGTGCTGCTGCCCGAACTGCTGTGCGAGGCCGAGGCCATCGAGCGGTTCGATCGCGAAGCGCGCGCATCGGCCAAGATCGCCGACGAGAACGTGGTTCGCATTCTGGACGTCGGCCAGCTGGAAAACGGCGCCCCCTACATGGTGATGGAATTCCTGGAGGGGCAGGACGCAGGGGCCTATCTCAAGAAAAACGGTCGCCTCTCCATCGAGCAGGCCATCGACGTGATGCTTCAGACCTGCGCCGCGGTGGCCGCCGCGCACGCCATGGGCATCATTCATCGGGACATCAAGCCGTCGAATCTGTTCTTCGTCCACCGCTCGGCCGGGCGGCCGCTGGTCAAGGTGCTGGACTTCGGTGTCTCGAAGCTGGTCTCCGCGGACAGTCAAGAGAACCTCATGGCCACAAAGACCGGCTCGATCCTGGGATCGCCGGCATACGTCTCGCCGGAACAGTGGTTCGATTCCAAGAACGTCGACAAGCGCTCTGACATCTGGGCGCTGGGGATCGTGTTGTACGAGCTGCTGACGGGAAAATTGCCTTTCATTGCCGCCAGCGCGCCCGTCATGGCCACCAAGATCGCCTATGAGCCGGTCGTGCCGCCCAGCGAGCTGCGCCCGGAGATCCCCGCCGATCTGGAGAAGATCGTGCTTCGCTGCCTGGAGAAGAAAGCGGAGGATCGATTTCAGGACGTCACGGCGGTGGCCAAGGCGCTGGGCTCCTCGCAACGTCGCTACCAGGCGCTCAACAGCTCGACCGTCAATCTTCCGCTGAAGATCGATCTGCCCAGTCCGACGCCGCCGCCCGTCACAGAGACGAGCGTGTTGCGCCGCTTTTCAAATCGCGTCGTCGCGGGCGCGCTGGCTGGCGTGCTGATGCTGGTTGTGGTGGGGGTGTTGCTTCACAAGCGCTATTCCGGCGTGGCGCGACCCAACGCCGATTCCGCCGGCCTG
>JAXDMH010000160.1:0-7843 GCA_034666225.1 Myxococcales bacterium | reverse complement strand
CCCGAATCGTCGCCGGTGTTGTCCGAGACATACAGCGTCTCCTGGCTGGATCCCGACGTATCAGACGAAAACCCCATCGAGAGATTGGGCGAAAATCCCGACTGCCCCGGGACGAATCCGGTGTCGGCACAGGCCAGGGTTGTTGTGTTCACGGTGAAGATCTTGCCGCTGGTGTAATTGACGTACGCGGTCCCGGCGCGGTCGACGGCCATCGAATTGACCGTGTCAGCCCCGGGCGCCGAGCAGTTGATCAGACCGAGATCGGTGAACGCCGCGCTGACGTCGGGCAACTTGCTCGGCGCGAAGCTGTAAAGATGGTTCTCGTCCGAGACAACGTAGACCAGCTTCGCCGCATCAGAGCAGTTGCCGGGGGGAAGTTGGCTTCCTCCGCCACCGGTGGTCCCGCCGCTGCCGCCCGGGTTGCCTGCTGCTCCTCCGCTGCCGGACGATCCCGTATTGCCCGACGTGCCGCCTGTCCCCGACCCGCCGGAGGGCCCTCCACTCTTCACGTTGGCGCAGGACCACGAACAAAGGAGCAGAGCGAACATGAAACGCGAGCCTTCACCGCACATCGTCTGGTCCTTCTTGTTCATCTTTTGGGAAACCGATCAATCATCATCTCACCTTGTCCCGAGATCAAGGTGTCGGTCGGGTCCGTGGTACTTTGCGGCCGCGGTGGCGACGTTCGAACGAGACATCTGGATCCGTCAGCAGTGGGGCTGGCTGGCGCTGGGGTTGGCGGCGATCGCGTCGACGTGGGTCATCGCCTCTACCTGGGAGCGCGTGCGCACCCGTCCGCCGGAGCGCACGCTGCAGGTGACCGGGTCGGCCAAGAAGCGGATCGTGTCGGATCTGATCGAGTGGACCGGGTCAGTCGAGGTGGTCGACCCCGCCGATCGGACGGCCGCCTACCGCACGCTGCACGGCCACCTCGCCAAGGTGCTGGCGTATCTGAAAGCGCAGGGCATCGGCGAGCGCGAGGTCAGCCCGTCGTCGGTTTCCGTCGAGTCGGTGTACGACGCCGAGGTGGTCGGAAAAGGAGAGAACCGCGTCGAGCGCAAGATCTTCAAGGGCTACCGCACCACCCAGAGCGTCACCATCCGTTCCACCGACGTGACTCGCGTCGAACGCATCTCGCGCGAGGTGACGCAACTTGGGGAGCAGGGCGTCCCCATCGTCTCGTCGCCGCCCGAATACTTCTACACCAAGCTGGGCGAGCTGAAGATCGAGATGCTGGCCGAGGCCGCCAAGGACGCGCGCTCGCGCGCCGAGAACATGATCCGTTCGGCGGGCGGGGCCAGCATCGACCGCCTGCGCGCCGCGGACATGGGGATCATCAACGTCAACCCCGCCAACTCGACCGAGACGTCGGCCCAGGGAAACAACGACACGTCGTCCCTGGACAAAGACATCATCACCATCGTCCACGTGACCTACGAATTGAAGTAGGGCACCACAGCGTGCCCGGTGGCCGCCTGCTGCTGGTCACTTCACCAGGCGATAGACCTGCTCGGTGGTGCCGTTGAAGACCTCCCAGTACAGCGCCGTGCCCGTGTCGACCAGGCCGTTGCGTGCGTAACCGGCGGGCGACTCGAACAGAGTGACACCGGGTCCGCCGGCCAGCGGGCACTTGAACAGTCCCTCCGGACCGCCGTTCAGCAGGCCGTAAATAAAGTTGGCGTCAGCGGTCATTCCTTGGAACGCGACCTCTTCGTTCCCGGCGCTGTACGTGGCCCAGATACACAGCGGGGGGGCCGGAGGGGCGCTATCCTTGAAGATCGCCGGATCCTGTTTCCCGTCCGGCGCGATGGCGTAATTGAAGGTGTAGGTATGGCCGCCGACGGTAATTCCCCCGCTGTTGCTGGCCGGAAAGTTGTAGGGAGCGGCGGCGGCGCCCGACACCGGGGTCGGCTGGCAGGCGCCATTGCTGCAGGCATCGCCCAGGCACGAGTGACCGCAGGTCTTGCAGTTGAAACTGGAGGCCGACGTCGTCAGGTTGTAACAGTTGTCAGTGCAGCACGTGGTTCCCGCGCCGCAGGCGCCGACGTGCGAGCCGCAGCTGCAGGTTCCGGTCAAACAGGCGTTGGTTCCGCCCGGACAAACCTTGCCACAACCGCCGCAGTGATTCGTGTTGGTCGACGTGTCGACGCAGGCGCCGCCGCAGCAGGTCTGGCCATTCCCACAGGCCGCGTTGTTTCCGCAGCGGCAGCCGTTCAGGCAGTTGTCCGCCTTGTTGCGATCGCAGGTCGACCCGCAGCCCAGGCAGTGGTCGACGTCGTGGGCCAGGTCGAAACAGCTTCCGCCGCAACAGGTCTGCCCGGCCGCGCACTGCGCCGCCGCGCCGCACTTGCAAGCGCCACCAGAGCAGGCGTTGGAACGCGTGGCATCGCAGACCATACCGCAGGCGCCACAGTTGCCCATGCTCTGCCCCAGCGCGATGCAGGTGGCGCCGGCGCCGGAGCCGCAACAGGTCTCTCCCGCGCCGCACACGCCGCCCGCTCCGCACTTGCACCCGCGGTCGCAGTGATATCCGCCGGCCGGACACTTGACGCCGCACCCGCCGCAGTTGTCGATGTTGGTGGTGGTGTCAAAGCAGCCGGCGGTCGCGCCGCTGCCACAGCAGGTGGCGCCGCCGGCGCAGGCGCTGGCGCCGCCGCATTGGCAGACACCGCCGGCGCATGTCTTGGCCGTGTTGGCGTCGCAGGCGCCGCAGGCGGCCCCGCAGCGGGAGGTGTCGGTCGAAGGCGTCGTGGCGACGCAGGCGGCGGGGACGCCAGCGGTGCAGGTGCTCTTTCCGAAACCGCAGGCCATTCCGCCGGCCAGCGTTCCCGCGCAATCGACCTGCGTGCCTTCCGCGCAGGCGCCCACCGACAGCGCAAAGGTCCGCATGGCCGTTGATGCCGTCGCCGTATCGCTGCGCGAATCGTGCACCGTCACCGTGAGGTTCACCGGGCTGGCGATGGCCTGCGAAGGCGTCCCGCCCAGGGTTCCGGCGCCGTCGATGGACAGCCATGACAGACCAGCGGGCAGGCCAGGCAGCGCGAACGTGTAAGGCGGCACGCCGCCCGACGCGGTGATGGTGGTGGCGTATTTCACGCCGACCGTGGCGCGCATCAGCGGCCCGGCCGTGGTGATGGCCACCGCCGGCACGGGTGTCCCGTCGGCGGGCGGCTCGGTGTCGATCGCGGCCGTGTCACCGGCGACAGCGAAATCCTGGGGAACGTCATTCGTCTCGGCGGGCGCGTCGGCCTTCCCCGCCTGATCGACGGCGATGGGGCGATCGGTGGCGCCATCCGGCGAGATGTCCGCATGGGGCGACGAGCAGCCGGCGGCGACCAGAAGAAGACCCGCCACCAAGAATCGACGAACACCCGGCGCTTTATTTATTTTCAAAACAATCCCCCACAGGCAAAACCCCATTGACCCGGTCCCGGTCCGCAGCCGAGCGCGTGCAGTCGCGACGGCGCATGCCCGGCCGCCGCGGCCGCCGGCCCGCCACCACCGGAAGGCGCGGTGAGAAACAGCGCCGCCGCCGCCCCGCCAAACACCGCCGCGCCGACATAGCCCACGATCAAGACCGTCTTTGCCGTGGCCGCGCTGTCGTAGGCGTCTTTGCAGTCGGGCGGTCCGAAAAAGCGGCCGCTTGAATCTCGATTGCAGACGTTCGCGTTGCTGGCGTCCTTGCGGTTGTAACTGGTCAGCTTGTTCTCGTGAATGAAGTGAAACGTCACCCCCGTCGCCAGAGCCGCCCCGCCCAGCCCCACCGCCACCCAGGCCAGTGGTCGTTGCCAGGCGCGCGCCGATGAGGGCGTCGGCTGGCCGGCATCCGTCGCGGCCGGCCCCGGCTCGGCCGCCGGCGTGGCAGACCCACCGCTGATCATTCGCCCCGCCGCGGGCAATTCACCCGTCGAAGCCGGCGGCGGCGACGCCGATTGCGACAGTGGCACCAGATCGATCTGTTCGCGCCCCAGTTGCCCGGCCGCGACCGTGGCGACTCGTTGCATGGGGAAAAATCCGGAAGCGCGCACGCCCAGCACCACCGTGCCCGCGGGGACGCGCAACGGGTGATCCAGCGGCAGCACCCCCACCGCCGCTCCGTTGATCTCCAGCGTGGCGCCCTTGGGTCCGTCAACGGCGATGCTGCCCAGGCGCCCCGCGACGTTGGCCAGCGATTGCTCCAGCAGGTCGCGGTTCTTGACGATCCACGGGTTGCTGGTCGATTTCATCGCCTCCGTCAGGTGCGCCTCGGCATCGACCCAACGACCCAGCGCCTGCTCGGCCATGCCGATCTGCGCCAGCGTCCGTGGCAACGGCGCCGTCCGGTACGACTTCTGAAATTCGCCCAGCGCGCCCCGATCGTCGCCGCGCCGTCGCATCTCCAACCCGGTCCGATACATCTCGTCAACGGCCGGCTCAGGGCCGGCAGCGTGAGCCGCGGCCAACGGAGATAGAAGGACGGAAAGCAGGACGATCGAAAGAATCGGGCGATGCAAGGTCAAGTCCAGGGTTCGTGACGGTCGGCTACCTTATCCGATCGATGGCGATTCGCAACGCCGCGACGGGGCAGTGAGGCCTCTACATTATTCAAGAACACCCGACCGCGAAACTTGGGCAACCGGCCCGACTGGTGCCGCCGTGAAGGATGAAAAATGAAGGAGGCGGCACAATCAATTCCAACACCTCGCCCGCGAAGCGGGAGAGGTCGCCACCGGAGGTGGCGGGTGAGGGTCCGGACCTTCGGCGTGCGCGACCCATGGCCCTCACCCGCTGCCTTCGGCAGGCGGCCTCTCCCGCTGGCGCGGGCGAGGCGCAGGCGCGATCTCGCCCTATTTTGGATGCGTGGAGAATCAGCGACTTGCCGTCCTCTTTTCATAGCAGGGCGGGGTGAGGGGCCGCCGCGAAGTCTGCTGCACTTATTCCCAGCGCCAGCCTCACCATCAAGACGTCACCCTCGCCCAAACGTCACCCTCGCCCCGCGCAGCGGGGAGAGGGCCGGGTGAGGGGCCGTCGCCTCCAGTCAGTCAGCCAGCGCCGCGCATTCGGGCGTCAGACGCATCTGCTGATCGAATCGCGCCATGACAAACGAAAGCTGGGCGAGTGGTGCCGGGATCGGTTTGTTGCACCCGGTCACCGTCAACGAGCAGTCCTCGCCAATGCCCAGCACCGTTCCGTCGGGCCGCCGGAGGATCAGGATGCCGCCGTCGTTGGCGCGACTGTCATACCCGAAGACGGACAGCTCTTTGGTGAACGATGCCTGCACACCGGGGGCATTCAGCGCCGCCGTCAGATCGCCGGTGGTCACCACCCGCGCGTCCCGCGAACAGCGCGGGATCGGAGCATCGCAGGTCCTGGCTGGCATCGCGGGATCCACAAACGTCCGCGTCCGCGTGTACCGGGCGGGCGGCGCCACACTGGCTGAATCGCGAGACAGGGCCAAGCCTCCCTCGGTGGCGAAATCGAACGGCTGCGGCAAGGCACACGCCACGTCGTGGGCCTGGGCGCCGGTACACGCCGGCGCGTCGCCGTCGGGTGTGGCATCACAGGGCTGGTCCGCCACCAGGGGGACGTCGACCACGCCCTGATCCGCGGGCAACTGGAAATCCAGGGTCACGATCTGTCCTCCGACCATTCCTGCCGCAGCGTCGGCGGTGGCGTAGATGCGAATCGCCACCCGGTATCGGCCAGCGGGCGGCGTCTGGGTCCGCACACAGGATCGGCCAGCAAGGTTCTCCGTCCGCGACGAGGTGCCGCTATAGGGAACCGCCGCCGATTCGCCGGGCGCGACCAGCTGGCCAGCCGGGCCCATGCAGGGGCCGCACACCACACCCGTATCCTTGCAATTGGTGTCGCCGCAGGGGCAGCCGCCGCACGCAAAACCTGGCGCCAGTTGATCGCGGAATCCTGACGCGCACGAGCTGAGTCCGTACTCGACGCCCAGGCACCCGATGCTCACAAACAAGGGAGCGGTCCCGGTATTGTGGAACCGAAACTCGGTGGGAAAGGGCGCCTGCGCCGTCGAAGCCACCGCGCACATGCCCGAAGGGGCGAGGGGATCCTGGGGCTGGTCGACACAGCCGGCGGTGGTCGCGCTCAGCAGACCCACCATCACCCACCGACGCCAGCGCGCCCGGATCGGGATCGTGCTGTCGTGCCGTCTCAGTTTCCCGGGATGCTTGACCTGAAATCTTCGGTTTAGCCGTTGGCCGAACATTCCTGGTGGTCCATGCAAGGCGCGAGCCCTCTTCCAAGCGGAGTTTGGTTCCAGCCTGGCGCCGGCAGTGGTCTCGCAACTGATCGTGAACGGTGAGAGTCAGCCGCTGGACGTGGCACCGCCGGGCAGCAAGCCCGACGGCGCGACGTTTTACTGCATGCCTTCGCGCCAGGTCAGCCGCGGTTACTCGATCGGATACCCGCGCCACACCCACTTCATCGCTTCGACGATGGTCTGTCGTTGCACGCGATCGTCGTTGTGGTTGCCGCCGTTGGCGTGGTCGTAATGATAGTGATAGCCGCGGGCCTTCAGTGCTGCCGCCGTTCGTTGGTTGGCGAGATCAAAGTTGCGGTAGCCGCTGGGCGAGCCGCCGGCGCCGAGATCGTTCTGCGACGATTGGTGCCAGATGCGAATGGGTCGGTTGATCTTGGTGTTCCAGGCGCAGCCGGGGACGGCCTCGCACTTGGCCTGCGACAGCGGGGTGTCGCACTTGTCCGGGTTGCTGTCGCCGATAAAGCCGGTGGTCGGTTGGCAGTCGGCGATCACCAGGCCGTTGGGCGCCGCAGCGTCGTACGGATCGATGTCGTGATAAATCCAGCAGCCGTGCGGGAACGGCGAGCCGGCTGGCACCTGAGTCACCAGCGTCGGCGAAAACCCGATCATCCGCCTGAATAAATCGGGGTGCCACCAGATCATCGAGAACGCCGCCGCCCCGCCCGAGCTGCCGCCCAGGGTGGCGTGGCCGTTCGGATCGTCGGTGATCTTGAGGTCGATGTTCAGCGCAGTCTTCGCCTCCATGATCGCCCGCGGAACGACCTCCTTGATCACGAACTCGGCGTACAACCCGGAGACGGTGTCGTACTCCAGGCCGCGCTCGTTTCCCACCGAATCGCCGCCGCCATTGGCGATGAACATCGACACGATCACCGGCAACTGCTTCATGGCGATCAGGTTGTCGATGACCGCCGGCAGGTAACCGCTCTCCTGGGCATCCTGCGTGACGATCAGCGCCGCCGGCTTGGCCGGGTCGTACTGCATCGGCACGTGCACAGAGATGGACCGATTGCCGACCGCGTTCTTTTGACCAGCGCCCGTGTAGTACTTGCTCTGCGCCAGCGCCATCGTGAAGTTGAAAGATCGATTCGCCGGCACCCCCGCCTGGCGGGTGGTCAATGGATCCGAAGTGAAGTTTGGGCCGATGATCCGATCGCCATCGCCTTCGCTGGTGGTGTCTGGCAGGCCACCGCCCATCCCGGTGATGACCGGATGCTCGCTGTCCGCGTCGGCCACGGCGCCGCCGCTGCCGGACGCGCCCCCCGTGCTGTCGCTGCCGCCGGTATCAGGGCCAACCACACTTCCGCCACTGCCGGCGGGCGTCGTCGCTCCACCACTTCCACTTCCGCCGCTCCCCCCATTCACGCCGCCGGTGTCACTGCTAGCACCGCATCCCCCAACCAGCAGACAAGCGCCTACAAACAATGCGCCACGCGCAAACGAGCGAGTCATGAGAACCTCCAAGAGCTCGAGCTCTGACCACTCAAGAATGGTCGAACCAGCGCCGACTCGTCAAAAGGTAAATCGATGATTCCGGCTGTATTCGGTCATTGCGAAATCGATCAAACTGATTCGCGT
>JAXDMH010000159.1:0-4495 GCA_034666225.1 Myxococcales bacterium | reverse complement strand
ATCACCATCGCCGGCGGGCAGGAGCACCTCAAGGGCAAGATCGTCCGCATCGCCCACATCGGTTACTTCAGCGAGTTCGACATCATCACCGCCATCTCGGGGCTGGAGATGACGCTGTCGGATCTCGGTTACAGCATTCGCCCCGGCTCTGGCGTGGCCGCCGCACAGGCCACGTTCGCCCAAACCCGACAGACTTGAACCGCTGGTCCTTCGTCCTTCACCATCGTCACTCGCCTCAGGAGCGTCGCAATGTCAGAACCGATTCGAGTCCTCATCGCCGACGACATGTCCAAAAAAGCGGTCGAGATCCTGCAGCAGGCGGGATTCTCGGTTGACTACAAGGTCGGGTTGCCCCCGGCCGATCTGGCCGCCATCATCGGCGAGTACCACGGCCTGGGCATCCGGTCGGCGACCAAGGTGACCCCGGCCATCCTGGCCAATCCAGGCAAGCTGAAGATCATCGGCCGCGCCGGCGTCGGCGTCGACAACATCGACGTCAAGACGGCCACGGAGAAGAAGGTGCTGGTCATCAATACGCCGCAGGGGAACGCGGCGGCGGCAGCCGAGCTGTCGGTGGGGTTGATCTTCGCCCTGGCCCGCAAGATCCCGCAGGCGGCGCAGAGCATGCGCCAGGAGATCTGGGAGAAGAAAAAGTACATGGGCACCGAGATCGCCGGCAAGACGCTGGGCGTGATTGGCCTCGGCAACATCGGCCGTCAGGTGGCCGAGCGCGCCGTCGGGCTGAAGATGAACGTCCTCGGCTACGATCCGTACGTCTCGACGGGGACGGCGCTGCCGGGCGGCGTGAAGGTGACGGCGCTGCCAGAGCTGATCGAAAAATCGGACTTCATCACGCTGCACGTTCCGATGTTGCCCGAGACCAAGGACCTGTTTAACGCCGCCACCATCGCCAAGATGAAGAAGGGTTCGTACCTGATCAACGTCGCGCGCGGCGGCATCGTCGACGAGAACGCCGTGCTGGAGGCGCTGAAGTCCGGGCACCTGGCGGGCGCGGCGCTGGACGTGTTCAGCAAGGAACCGCCCGAGCCCTCACCGCTGTTCGCAGAGGAAAACCTGATCGCCATCCCGCACCTGGGCGCGTCGACGCGCGAGGCGCAGGAGAAGGTCGCCATCGAGCTGGCCGAGGTGTTCGTCGGTTTCCTGAAAGACGGCGTGGTTCGCAACGCGGTGAACAAGATCTGAGCGCGGAAGGGGGCTGCTGCCCCCTCCCGCGGGCCCTCCCCGACGCGACGAGAGCCGGGGGCGGATCCTGCTTGGCGGGTGTCGTCTCCGGCGGGCAGAGCCCGCCGTCGATCCAATTCGGAAAAAGTGGCCATTCGGAAAACGTGGTTGATTGGTCGTGACATGAGTGAAGGTCCACAGCTTCGGTTGCCGGCGGGGATGCGGGATTTCGCGCCGGCGGCGGCGGCGTCGCGGCGGCGCATCGCAGAGACGCTGCTGGGCGTGTTCGAGCGCTGGGGGTTTGCCCGGGTCATCACGCCGGCCTTCGAGTACGAAGACGTGCTGGCGCTGGGGTGGGGCGGGGCGGGGCGGGCGGCGGCCATTCGATTTGTGGAGCCGAACTCGGGGCAGGTCGTCGCTTTGCGGCCGGACATCACGCCGCAGATCGCCCGGTTGATCGCCACGCGCTATCGCGACGAGCCGGGGGCCATCCGCTTCTGTTACGAAGGGACGGTGGTTCGCCTGGAGCGAGGGGCGCGGGGGCAGCGCGAGCTGATCCAGGCCGGCGTCGAGCTGGCGGGTGTGGCCGAGCCGTACGGTGACGCCGAGGTGATTGCTCTCGGCGCCGAGGCGCTGGAGGCGGCGGGGCTGGGCGCGCCGACCATCGATCTGGGGCACCTTGGTCTGGCCCGCGAGGTTCTGGACGCCATCGACCTGCCCGACGGTGCGCGCGAAGAGGCGCGGCTGGCCATCGGCAAGCGCGACGGCGCCAGCCTGGAATCGTTGCTGCGCGGCGCGCGTGGTTCCAAGGCGGCCGCCGCATTCGCGGCGCTGTTGCCCGCGCTGTCAGGGCCGCCGTCGATCCTCGCCGATGCGCGCAAGCGTGCGCCCACGGCCGGAATCAAACGCGCCCTCGACGATCTGCAAGCGATCGTCGACGCGGTCACGGCGCGCGGCATCGGGGCGCGGTTGCACGTCGACCTGGGCGAGGTGCGCGGGTTCGATTACTACACCGGCGTTCGCGTGCAGGGCTTTGTGGCCGGCGCGCCCGACGCGGTGCTGGCCGGCGGTCGTTACGACGATCTGCTCGGTCGATACGGACGCCCCAGCCCCGCGGTGGGATTCGCCATCGACGTCGAGGCCGCCGCCGGCGCGCTGGACGTGCGCGCCCAGCAGGAAAATGACGGCAACGGCGACGGCGCTGCCGCCGTCGTCAACGGTTCAAACGGCGTGCTGGTGGTGGGACCGGCCGCCGCCGCCCAGCGGCTGGCCACCACGCTGCGCGGTCAAGGAAAGCGCGCCGTGGCCGAGCTGTGCGGATTGACCGGTCGGCAGCTGGACGCCTACGCCAAGCGCTGGGGCTTTGGCTCCATCGTGCGCGCCGATGAAAGCAAGGCGCGATCGTCGCGCCAATCGCCAACGAAGAAGGAACAATAATCATGGCCGTCGTCGTCGTCGTCGGGGCGCAGTGGGGTGATGAAGGAAAAGGGAAGATCGTCGATCTTTTGACCCAGAACGTCTCCGCGGTCGTGCGCTGGGCAGGCGGCGCCAACGCCGGACACACCCTGGTCGTCGACGGAAAAAAATACGTCACCCACTTGATCCCGTCGGGCATCTTGCGTCCCGGGCTGACCTGCGTGCTGGGCGAGGGGATGGCCATCGATCCCGCCGTTCTGGTCGACGAGGTGCGCACCTTTCGCGGTCAAGGGCTGCTCAAGCGCGATCAGGATCTGGTGGTGGCCGACCGCGCGCACCTGACGCTGCCGTATCACAAAGAGATGGACCGGCTGCGCGAGGAAGGTCCTTCCAAGATCGGCACCACCAAACGCGGCATCGGGCCGACGTACGAAAGCAAGGCGTCGCGTTCGGGCATCCGCGTCGGCGATCTGTTTCGCCCGCAACGGTTTCGCGAGGCAGTTGCCCGCAACGTGGCGACCATCGGCCCGATGCTTGAACAAATGGGCGGCACCAGGCCCGACGCCGAGGCCATCACCACGTCCTACCTGGCGCTGGGTGATGCCATTCGTCCTTTCGTTCGCGACGCTTCGCGGTTCGTCTACGATCAGATTCGCGCCGGCCATAACGTCATGCTGGAAGGCGGGCAGGGTGTGCTGCTGGACATCGACCACGGCACGTATCCGTTCGTCACGTCGTCGTCGACAACCGCCGGCGGCGCCTGTGCCGGTTTAGGCATCGGGCCCACGCAGATCACCGCCGTTCTGGGGATCGCCAAGGGGTACACCACCCGCGTTGGGCTGGGGCCGTTTCCCACCGAGTTGCTGGACGACAAGGGCGAGCTGTTACGCAAGCGCGGCAACGAATTCGGTTCGACCACCGGCCGCCCCCGCCGCTGCGGGTGGCTGGATCTGCCGGCCTTGCGGCTGGCCATTCGGCTGTCTGGGATACAGGCGCTGGCCATGACCAAGCTGGATGTCCTGGCGGGCTTGCCTTCGGTGAGGGTTTGCGTGGCTTACAGGTTTCGCGGGCAGACCATCGACGAGATGCCGCTGGACCTGGATGATCTAGGGGAGTCCGTGCCCATCTACGAGGACCTGCCGGGATGGCCGGAGACCGTCGACGGCCAGCAATTGCCCGAGGCCGCCGCCCGTTACGTGGCCCGGGTCAGCCAGCTGGCCGGGGTGCCGTTTTGGATGACCTCGACCGGCCCGGGCCGACTGCAGACCGTGGTTTCGCGCGACCCATTTGCCCCAGCCTAAAGCCACCCGGCTCAACCGCCGATCCGGTAGTGTCGGATAGTGCCCACCCTTTCTGCTTTTGCCCCTAGCTAAATCGCGGAATTGCCTTGAGAACTGCGCGGGTCGCGCTTGCGCCGCCGCGCCGCCTAAATATAATCTCTCACCCTGTCCGTGTGGCCCGGGAAACGGCATCCCTCTTTGAGGCGTAAATGAAGATCGTCTGTGACTCCTGCGCGACCAAGTACTCGATTTCCGACGACAAGGTTCGCGGAAAAGTCTTCAAGATCCGCTGCAAGAAGTGCAGCCACATCATCGTGGTGCGGGGGACGAACGACGGAGCGGTCGCGGCCGGGCAGGCCACGCCTGCGGCGACCGAGGGCGGCGGCTGGCACCTGGTGGTCGACGGCGATCAAGTCGGACCTCTGCCCGACGCCGACGTCAAAGGGCGCATCTCGCGCGGTGAAATCAACGCCGAAACGTATATCTGGAAGGACGGCTTCGCCGACTGGGTCAAGCTGTCTTCGGTTGCGGACTTCGCCGACGAGGTAGCGGCCAACCCAACCTCGGCCGACAGCGGCGTCGAGCATTTCACCGAGACCAACGGCGCGGGCGAGTCC
>JAXDMH010000158.1:0-6706 GCA_034666225.1 Myxococcales bacterium | reverse complement strand
CGCTGGACCCGGGCCCGGCGCGCATAGTCGGCAAAGGCGCCCAGGTAATTCACCACCGTCCGCCGCGAGACGCCCAGCTCCTCGGCGATCTCGGACTGCACCAGTCCATAGACGTGGTACAGGACCGCAGCGTCGCGCATCTGAGCAGGCGCCCGACGCGTCAGCTGCCGGCCCAGGTCACGGTCCGCGATGTGATCCTCGGGGCTGCGAATCCCGGCCAGGCCGGTCAGATCATCGGACACCGTCGGGCGCGCCCGCCGATCGCGCAGCACGTTCAGACAATAGTTGGTGGTGATGCGGAAGATCCAGCGCAGGGCGTCCTCGTCGCCAGGCGCCGATTCGATGTGGCGGTGAACGCGGAGAAACGTCTCTTGCGCGGCGTCCTCGGCCGCCGCCCCATCGCCCAGGATGCGGCGGCAGCGGGCGTAGATGGTGGAAGAATAAGCGACATAAAGCTGACGAAAGCGAGCGGAGTCGGCGTCCATGCCCCGCCACCAACGCAAACGTCGTGCCGCCGTGGAGCCCTTATTTTTCGGGCCAGGGCCGCCCCGTCCGAAGCACCGCTGATACAGTCGGCGCCGCCCGCATCCGCAACTTCCTCGGCGAAATCAGGCTTCCGCGAGTGTCCGCCCGGTTGATACATCTGCATCAGGGTGTATCAGTCGTCCACTCGGCGTTCACTTTCGCGGCGACAGGCCAAAGCGGTTCAGCCAGCGGTAGATCTGCGCGCGCGTCTTGCCCATCTCCTTGGCCACTGCCGAGATGTTGCCGGCGTGGCTCTCCAGCAGAAGGACCAACCGCTCACGCTCGCCGCCCGGGCCGGTACCGGGTTTGCGCGGCGAGGCCGGACCCCGCGAGCGTCCGGCCACGTTGCGGGCGATCTCGGGGCGCTCGCGCGCCAGGTAATCCAGATCCAGCGTGTCCGACGAAGGCGAGACCGCCGCGAATTCGGTGACCAGGGCCCGCAGCTCGCGAATGTTGTAGGGATAGTTCCACAGCATCAGCGCCTCCAGAGCGCCGAAGGGCCAGCGTTATCGAACGCCGGTCATCGCTCTCGCGGGCGAACGACCGAACCAGGGCAGGCACCACGAACCGTCGCGAGCGCAGCGGCGGCAAGGTGAAAACCGACTGGGCCAGCCGCGCGTAAAGATCGGCGCGAAAGCGATTGGCGGTGATGGCCGCCGGCAGATCGATGTTGGTGGCGGCCACGATGCGCACGTTGACGGGCACCTCCTTGTCCGCGCCCACCGGCCGCACCGTCTGCTCTTGCAAGGCGCGCAGCAGCGCCGGCTGCAGATCAGACGGCAGGTCGCCGACCTCGTCGAGAAACAGCGTGCCCCCGTTGGCGCTGACGAACAGCCCGGGACGCGACTGCACCGCTCCTGAAAAAGCGCCCCGCGTGTGGCCAAACAATTCAGCGGCGGCCAGCTCGCGCGGCAAGGCGCCGCAGTTCACCGGAACGAACGGTCCGCGCCGGCCACTTTTTTCGTGGATGAAGCGAGCCATCACCTCCTTGCCGGTGCCGGTCTCGCCCATCAGCAGAACCGGCAGCGGGGCGGCCGCCACGCTGCTGGCGCGGTCGCGCAGGCCGTCCATGGCCCGTCGTTCGTCGAACACCAGCAGTGAATCGCCGATGCGAATGATGTCCTGGTCGCACAGCGTGTGCTTTTCCACGGTGTACCCGTTGAGGTAGGTGCCGTTCGCGCTGCCGGCGTCTTCCAGCACGAAGGCCTCGCGATCGGGTTCGAAAGCGATGCGGGCGTGCAAGCGCGACGCGCAGGGATCGTCGATGAGAATGTCGGGCGACGTGACGTTGCGTCCGATCGAACAGACCTCGTCCTTGAGCAAGAGCACCATCTTGTCCGTCGTCTGCGGCGACGATGGCGTCAGGACGATGTGCAGCAGCGCCCGCATGGGAGGCGCCGCGGCCACCACCTCGGGTCCCTTGCGAACGGTGGAGATACCGCCGGCCGGCGCCAACGTCAGCGGCCTTCCCGCGTCCGGGCGGCGTCGATGCCACCGTCGCCGGGGCCCGTCGATCTCGCGACGGCAGGAGCGGCACCGGCCGCCGCGGATTGGGGCGCCTTCTTGGCGTTGGCCCGCCACAGAAGCAACGATTCACCGACCAGCGCCGAGACCGCCAGCGTCCCCACGCCCAGGGTGGTCAGGCGCCCCAGCCGCCGCCGACGGGCCGCATGCGGCGAGATGGACGGGCCGGGCAGCGGTGCGCCATCCTGGGTGCCGGCGCAGCGAAGTGTCTCGTCAGCGTTGGGCAGCGCTTCGGGATCCTGGCCCGACGGCGGTGCCCCGAACACGGGCACCGTCACCTTTGTGTACCGACCCAGCAGCGAAGCGACCTGATTCAGATCGAAGGGCCGCAGCTCGCGCCGGCGCGCCAGCATGCGATGAACCAGCTCGACAATGGGCGGCGCCGCATCGGGCAGCACGCTGTCCAGCGGTTTGATGCCGCCGGCAACGATCAGCTTGAACACTTGCCCGATGTTGGGTGCTCTGGTCGGCAAGATGCCGGTCAGACACTCGTACATGATCACGCCCAGCGCCCAGACGTCGCAGCGATGATCGACGTCGCGTTCGCCGAACACTGCTCGGGCGCCATGTAGTTGGGCGTGCCCATCACCTCGCCGGTGCCGGTCAGTCCCACGCTCTGGGTCACGCTGCTGTCGAGGCGGGTGACCTTGGCAATGCCGAAGTCCAGCACCGTCACCGTGCTGCCGCTGGCGCTGGCGCCCAGGAAAATATTGTCTGGTTTGAGATCGCGGTGAACGATCCCCTGCTGGTGAGCGGCGCCGACCGCAGAAGCCACGGGCAACAAGAGCGATGCCGTTTTCTCCAGGGACATCCCGCCCTCCCGGGTCAGGCGCTGGCGCAGCGATTCCCCGCTCAAGAGCTCCATGACCATGACCGGGCGGCCGTCGGGCAATTGCAGGACCTCGTGAATCGCCACCACGTGCGGGTGGCGAACCGCCGCCGCGACGCGGGCTTCACGAAGAAAGCGCTTCACAGCGTCGGGATCCTCCGGTCCGTCAGCTCCAGGGCGCAGAAACTTCAGGGCCCGCGGCGCGCCGGTCTCGATCTCCTGCGCCGCCCAGACCACGCCCATTCCTCCCGAGCCAAGGTGAGCGGTCAGGCGATATTTCTGCGCGACGATGGCGCCGGGGCTCAGGGTCTCGGGCAATCGTTCGGCTGCCCCCTCTGCTACTGCCTTGGCGTCCCTCTCGCTGATTCGGCACCATATCGACGGCGATCCGCTTTCGAACTTATCACAACTGCCGTCGGGCCCCGGACGGGGGTCTCGCGACGCAGGCCGTTGAACCGACGCCGCAACCGCCGTAATCTGCGACGGCTGTGCGCACCACCTATTGTCGTTTCAGGCAGGGAGAAACGACCGGCTACGGCATCGTCGACGGCGCCACCGTCCGTCAGCTGGCGGCCAGCCCCTGGCAAACCAGCGCCGAGACCGGGGCGCGTTTTGCCATGGACCAGGTCACGTTGCTGGCGCCGGTGCAGCCGCAGAAGATCCTGGCCGTCGGACAGAACTATCGCAGTCACGTGGGCCTGAAGAAGCTCCCCGCCCGCCCGGAGATGTTTTACAAACCGATTACAGCGCTGCAAGACCCGGGCGCCCCCATCGTCCTGCCCGCCGACGCCACGCGCGTGCACCTGGAAGGCGAGCTGGTCCTGGTCATCGGCAAGACCACCCGCCATGCCTCGGTCACCGAGGCGCGCGCCGCCATCTTTGGCGTCACCTGCGGCAATGACGTCAGCGAGCGCGAGTGGCAGAGCGGCCCCGACAAGGATCTACAGTGGTGGCGGGCCAAGGGCGCCGACACCTTTGCCCCCTGCGGCCCGTTCGTCGTCACCGGCATCGACGACAGCAACCTGCTGCTGCAGACCCGCCTCAACGGCGAGACCGTGCAGCGCGAGACCACCGCCGACATGATCTTCGACCCGCCCACGGTCGTCAGCTTCGTCAGTCGCTATCTCACGTTGCAGCCAGGCGACCTCATCTACACCGGCACACCCGGCAACACCGTCAAGCTGTCGGCGGGCGACGTCGTCGAGGTGGAGATCGAAAACGTGGGCGTGCTGCGCAACCCGGTGGTCGCGGGCTAACGAGCACCGGCACGAGCACGGGCGCGGGAAACGCGAGGGCTCCATTCGCTTCGTCGCGGGGGTGGGAGGCGTGGGGTTCCCTCCCGTGCTCAAACCTCAGGATCCCACACATCTCCAGAAGCCTATTTTTCTCGATCATTTCGATCGGTTAGGACTGCTTGCAGCACATCAGTCGAACCGATGCCCCTCCGGCGTCGTCCACCGAAAATGAGGCGATTCGCGTAAGTACGCGAAACCAGATCGAAAGATAAGATCAATCATGAGGCTCAAACACCGAACGGCGCGCGCGCCTTATGGGTGTACTTGGAGCGGCGACGTACTGCGCGCCTGCGAACTGCGCGCGGGCGGGAACCCCACGCCTGCCGCCGCCTCAATGACTAGGTTCACGGCGCCCTGGACCGTCCGTCATTCCGGATGAGTGGGCGGTACACCAACCCATCGCTACTCGTCACTCGTCGGTCCCGGCTGGTCCAGGCTCTCCAGGCGCGAGTACAGCCGCCGGCGCGTGATTCCCAGCAGCCGCGCCGCCGCTGATTTGTTGCCGTTCGTTCTCTCCAGTGCCGCGCGCAGCAGATCGCGCTCGAATTGATCCAGGTTGAACCCTTCCGTCAGCAGCGCCGCCGCCGCCGCCGTGTCGGAACGGGCCAGCGGCGAGGCCAGCGACAACAGCGGTGGGCCGATCTCGTCAGGCCCGGCCAGGATCAGCGCCCGTTCCAGGGCGTTTTCCAGTTCGCGAATGTTCCCCGGCCAGTCATAGGCGACCAGCTTGTCGCGCGCGGCGGCGGTCAGCTTGGTTTGCGGCACGCCCTGGCGCTGCAGGATCCGGTCGGCCAGGGGAAGGATGTCCTCGCGTCGCTGGCGCAAGGGCGGCACCTCGATGGCGAAGACGTTCAGGCGGTAATAGAAATCCTGGCGAAAGCCGCCCGCCTTGACCGCCGCAGTCAGATCCCTGTTGGTGGCCGAGACGATGCGTACGTCGACGGTGCGCGCCTGGGTCGACCCGACCGGCACGAACGATCGGTCCTGCAGAAAACGCAGCATCTTGACCTGCGTCGCGGTGGTGATCTCGCCGATCTCGTCGAGAAACAGCGTTCCGCGATCCGCCGCCGCCAGATGTCCCGTCTTCCGTTCCTGCGCCCCGGTGAACGCCCCTTTTTCGTGACCGAACAGCTCGCTTTCCAGCAGCGTCTCCGTCAACGCCGCGCAGTGCACCTCGACCAGCGGCGCGGCGGCGCGCCGGCTTTGGAAATGGATGAAACGCGCGATCTGGCTTTTCCCCGTGCCGCTCTCGCCCAGAAGCAACACGCTGGCGTCGGTGGCCGCCACCTGCTGGGCGCCGCGCAGCACCGCCCGCATCGCCTCGCTCTCCGCCACCAGCCGCGGCGTCAGGCGTTCGACCAGGCGCTCGCCGCGCGAACGCGATTCGCGCGCTTCGGTCAGCCGCCGCACCCGCATGCGCAGCTCGTCCATGGCGAACGGTTTGATCAGGTAATCGGCGGCGCCCGCCTTCATGGCCGCCACGGCGTCGTCGGTGCTGCCGAACGCGGTCATCATGATCACGTCGGGCGCCGTCTCTTTCGCCCGGGCCTCGCGCAGCACGGTCATGCCGTCGCCGTCGGGCATCTTGATGTCGCTGACCACCAGATCGAAGGTCCGCTTGCCCAGCTCGATCAGCGCGGCGCGGCCCCCTTCGACGCGGACCACGGCATGGCCATCCAGCTCCAGCATCTCGGTGATCAGCCGACCCAGCTTGACCTCGTCGTCGACAACCAGTACTTGCGCCATGTTCATCCTCGCTGGGGATTGTGTGCGACCGGCGGCCGTCCCGGCAATGTCACCAAGAATGTCGCGCCCGCCCCTGGGCGCCCGTCGCGGCGCAGGGTCAGCGTGCCTCCGTGTCTCTCCACGATCCGGCGGGCGATGGCCAGGCCAAGGCCGGTGCCGCCTGATTTGGTGGTGAAGTAAAGCTCGAAGATCCGATCGCCCACGTCGGCGGGCACGCCCGGGCCGCGATCGGTGATGGCGATCTGGACGCCGTCACCGTCGCCCGGTTGCGCGGCCACGGTTATCTCGCCTTCGCTCTGCGCCTGGGCGGCGTTCGCGAAAAGGTTCGCGAAGAGCTGCCGCAACAGCGACGGATCAGCATCGATGGTGGGCAGCCCCAGCCCTTCGCAGTGGACGTTGATGCGCGGAAACGCGGCTTCGGTGGCGCGCGCCGTCTCGCCAAGCAGGGCGCCCAGATCGGTGGGGCCCAGGGCCAGCGGTCGATCGGAAGCCAGGGTGAGGAGATCCTGGGTCAGGCCGCGCAGGCGCTCGACCTCGGCGGCGACGTCGTCCAGCGACTGGCGATCGCGTTCGGTCAGCGTGGCGCGGGAGCGCTCGCGCATCAGATCGACGGTGCCGCGAATGACGCCCAGCGGGTTGCGGATCTCGTGCGCGGCCATTGCGGCCAGGCGCGACAACAGCTCGCCGCGCGCCGCGTACGTTGCGGTTTGCTGCCGCCCGCGTTCCGCGCGCGTGAATCGTGCCGTCACCACGGCCAGGCCCAGCGCGGACAGCAGGGCCAGCAGCA
>JAXDMH010000157.1:0-4367 GCA_034666225.1 Myxococcales bacterium | reverse complement strand
TGAAAACCCGGTCTTGCCCGAGGGGATCGAAGAGCTGCGCATCCGCCATCTCACCATCGGCACGGCGTCGATCGATCTGCTGCTGGAACGCCACCCGCATGACGTGGGCGTCACCGTCCTGCGGCGCGAAGGCGACATCCACGCCGTGGTCGCCAAATAGCGCGCGGGCAAGCGGCTCAGATGCGCGGGCGGGGAATGTTGTAGCTTTTTAAGCGGGCGCAGAACGTGCGGCGAGGCATGCCCAGCATCCGGGCGGCGCGCGTCTGGTTGCCCTGGCAGCGGGCCAGCGCCTCGACGATGCGGTTGCGTTCCTGCTGATCGCCCTCGTCCAGCGGCGGGGGCGGTTCGCTGGCGGCGACGGCGGCGATGGTGGCTGCCTGACGCAAGCCGGGCGCCAGCGCCGGCGCCGCAGGGCACAGGGCCGTCCCGCGCATCTTCTCGACCGGCAGGTGCTCGGTCGTCAGGTGATCGCTCGTGCACAGCAGCAGGGCCCGCTCCATGGCGTTGCGCAGCTCGCGGATGTTGCCCGGCCACGAATACGAACGCAAAAGCCCCAGCGCTTGCGGCGACAGGATGGGCACCGGCCGCCCCATCACCTTGGCCGCCTGCTCCAGGAACGATCGCGCCAGCGGTTCGATCTCGCTGGGCCGCTCGCGCAGCGGCGGGATGACCAGCGAGATGCCGTTCAGGCGATAGTACAGATCCTGGCGGAAGGCCTTGCGGTCGACCTCGTCTTCTAAAACCCGATTGGTCGCCGCCAGGAACCGGACGTCGATCTCGCGCGGCTTGAGGGCGCCCACCCGCAGCACGCGCCGCGTTTCGATCACGCGCAGCAACTTGGCCTGCACCGGCAGCGGCAGCTCGCCCACCTCGTCGAGGAGGACGGTGCCCCCCTGCGCGGTCTCCAGCAGTCCCGGTTTGGCCTGGTGCGCGCCGGTGAAGGCGGCCCGTTCGTGGCCGAACAGCTCGCTCTCCAGCAGCGTGGCCGAGAAGGCGGCGCAGTTCAGCCGCAGCAGCGGCTTGGCGGCGCGCGGCGACAGCTGGTGAATGGTCTCGGCCATCACCTCCTTGCCGACGCCGGTCTCGCCCAGGATCAGCACGTTGATGCTGCCGGCGGCGGCCCGCGTGGCCAGCGTGTAAAGGTGGCGCATCTCCGGTCCGAAGGCGTCGGCCCCCGACGACGCCGCACTGGGCGCCTCGCGACCGTGGACGCGGGCGCAGGCCTGCGCGATCAACGCCTCGCCAGAGCGCGCGTCGGTGGGGTGAAAGGCGACGCCGCTGCGCGCGGTGATCCCGCGACCGCCCAGCGTTCGGACCATCTGCTCGGTGGCCGCCAGGGCCCGATCGCGCTGCGGTTCGAACAGCAGGATCTCGTATTCGCTGGGGCCGTACAGGGCCACCACGTCGTCGGGGCCGATCAGCGAGCCGATCACTTCGGTGACCGCTTCGTCCGCGCTTCCCGGCGCCACGTGCAGGCGGGCCATGGCGAACGGACGTCCGGTGCGTTCCGAGCGGGCGCACTCTTCTTCCAGCCGCTCTTCGAAATAGGCGTGCGTCGGCATGCGGCGCATGCGGGCCGTGGGCCGCCGCCGCTGCACCATCAGCGTCGCCCAGCCTATGGAGATCGCCTCGCCCGGCAACAGCGTCATCCTCTGCCCCGGCACCAGCCGCGTGCCGCGCAGCAAGGTTCCGTTGGTGCTGCCCAGATCTTCCACTTGCAGGATCGGCCCCACGTGCAGCCGGGCGTGGTGGCGAGAGGCGTTGGCCTCGTCGACGCGCACGTCGTCGCTCTCGTCGCGCCCGATGGTGACCGTCCCCTGCTCGGGCAGGGGATGCATGGAAAAGGCGTTGGGGCCCATCACGATGAGGTGCAGGATCCCGGGATCGTCGGTGCGCACCTCCATCGCGCGCATGGTGGGCGCGCCGGGATCCGATGTCTCCGTGGCCATCGCCGTTCGCGATCCCTCCTACAAGATCAGCGTGATGCGCGCGGTGTGCACCTCGCCGTCGCCCAGGTCGACGCGCAGCTGCCAGGCCCCTCTGTTCATGGAGCGCGTATCCATCAGCAGATCATACTCCCCGATCAGCGGCAGTTGGTGGAAGAGGTTGCCGACCCCGGGCGGCAGGCCCACGGCGGCACGTTCGGTTCCGGCGTGGCCGGCGGCATCCAGCGGCGCGATGAAGAGGCGCGCCGGCAGATCGGCGATGTCGTTACTGGCGCCGGTCAGACGGAAGCGCACCAGGACCGGCGTGCCGCGCACAAAGACCGAGTTGTCGCCGATGATCGGCAGCAGCAACCCAGACCAGGCGACGACGACGCGCACCTTGAAGCTGCCGTGCGATTTGTTGCCGCTGGCGTCGGTGGCCGTGCAGGTGACCACCGTGGTGCCCAGCGGGAAGGTCGAGCCCGACGGCGGCACGCAGGCGACCACCGGGTGCGGATCGCTGTCGTCGGTGGCGGTGGCCGTGAATGTCACCCTGGCGCCCGTGCGTCTGGTGGCGGTGACGGTCAGATTGCCGGGCAGGATCAATACTGGCGGCACCACGTCACCGACGGTGACGGTGAAGTGCGCGTCGGGCGTCTTGTTGCCGTGGCGATCGGTGGCCGCGCAGGTGACGGCGGTCTTGCCCAGCGGGAAGAATGATCCCGACGGGTGCGCGCCGCAATTCACCGGCACGGCGCCGTCCACCAGATCGCTGGCGCAGGTGGCGAAGTTGACGATCGCCCCCAGCGGCCGGTTGGCGTCGACGCGCAGGTCGGGCAGGCCGCACAGCGTGGGGGCGGTGGTGTCGCGCACCCGCACCACGAAATTGGCGCTGCTGGTCTGCATGCGTTCGTCGGTGGCCTGGCAGGTCACCGTGGTGTCCTGATCCAGCAGGAACAGCGCCGGCGCTCCCGGCGGCGCCGACGGCACGCACTGCACCGGCAGATCGCCGTCGACGGCGTCGCTGGCCTTGATGTCATAGCTGACCATCGCCCCCATTGAATCGGTGGCTTCGGCGGTGATGCCACCGGGCGGAACGTGAACCACCGGCGGCTGGTCGATGACCGTCACCGGGAAGAAGGCGATGCCGACGGCCTTGGTCGCGGCGTCGAAGGCGGTGCAGTGCACGTCGGTGCGCCCGATGGGGAAGATCGATCCCGACGCCGGCGTGCAGGTCAGGCTGACCGAGGTCAGTCCGTTGGTGAAGACGCTGACGGTGTACGAGACGGGCGCCCCCCCCGGGCTGACCGCGTCGACGGTGATGGGCGCCGGGACAATCGGTTGCGGCGTCTTGCCGGTGCTGCCCAGGCCGACGGAGGTGGTGTCTGTCGGGCAGCTCTGGCTCCAGCCGCCGCCGAACGGCGAATCAACCACCTGGGTCAACGTCAGGTCGTTAAAGCCCAGCGGGATTATCGGGTGGAACTGCCACGCTCCGGTGTCGTCGGCGCGCACCGTGAACAGGCGCGGGCCGATCTTGATGTTCACGTCGGCGTTCGGGCTGACGCAGTTCGGGTCGGGGTTCGTCGTTTGCGGTCCGCAGGGGATGACCTGGCCGGGAACCGGCGTCGGTGTGCCCAGCACGGTGTCATTGGGTGTCTTGACGATCGCCGTCGGGTTTTGCGGGAACGGGGCCGCGGGGCGGAAGGGCGGCACGGTGATCTCGACGCGGCTCTTCGGCGTGCTGGCCACGCTGGCAAAGCCGCGCACGTGAGCCAGCGCCTCGGCCGGTGTGGCGCCCGCCGGGATGGGCGGCATCTGGAAGAAGTAGACCAGGTGCTTGCCCGGCGGCAGCGCCAGCGTGTGCGCGTCGAAGGGGAAGGACTGCGTGCCGTCGGGGTTGTTGACGGGCTGGCCGACGACCACCTGGCGCGCCGGCACCACGCGGACGTCGCTGCGTCCGGTCTCCTCGGTGAACACCAGCCGACCAAAGCTGGTCTGATCGTAGGGGATGGTGCCCTTGGCCTCGACCAGCGGCGAGTCGTCGGGCTTGGTGCAGTCGATCTCGGCGCCGGAGCGCGGGAACTCGACGGTGGGCGGCTGGATGCCGACGCTGACGAACACGTGCGTGGCCGGCCCGCCGCCCTGCGAGAAGCTGAGCTTGTGCCAGCCCGGGTTCGCATTTGTGGGCGTCCCCGGGGTCAGCGTGATGGTGGCCGAGAAGCTGCCGTCGGGGCCCACCGGCAGATGGTCCTCCGCGACGTGGGCGCCGGGGCCCCCCAGGTCGTCGATGTGCAGGTCGACGTTGGGGACGCCTTTGCCGACGACCAGGAAGGTGGTGATTGACGGATCCAGGCTGGCCGTGGGATCGCGCGGCGACAGGATGGTGGGCGCGGGCGCCGTCGCCGCATCGGCGGTGTCGACGATGAACTTCCAGACCAGGTC
>JAXDMH010000156.1:0-3806 GCA_034666225.1 Myxococcales bacterium | reverse complement strand
AACGTTCTTCGCGGCGGCAACGGCATTCTCTTCGGCGCGTACACAGGCGAGGTTCGCTACAACATCATCGCCGATCCCCACGCCGCCTTCTGGATCAACGCGGCTCTGGGCAAGCTCGCCACCAAGTTTCACCACAACCTTCTCCTGCGTTCGGAGGCAGTCGAGGTCGACGCCAATTACTGGCGCATGATCGGCCTCGAGCTTCAACACGTCGCTGCCGACACGGTCGAGACCGCCGATCCGCAGCTGGAGTTCTACAACAACACCATGGACACGGCCGACTGTTACAACCCGCCAGGCGCAGGCGTCTCGGTGCCGGAGCTGGAAGTGATCAAGAGCGTTCGCAACAACGTTTTTTCGCGCATGTCGTACGAGGCCGGGTTCGCCGTGGTGGCGTCCTTCAGTTATGCGAACCAATTGCCGGACAAGCCGCAAAAGGATCCAGGGCCGGCCCGCATGCTGTACGCCGACTACAACGCCTTCTCTAATTTTCACGCTTCGTTCCCCGACAATTACGGTCTGTCGGTCGCCGGCAAGAGCGAGCGCGTCGACGGCGGGTTCGGCGCTCATGACCTGGGGAACAGGGACCTGAAAAACCAACAGGCCGATCCAATGCTGACCGGCCCGCTGCCCATCGTCTTTCCCTTCAGCGACGACGATCTGTCCACGCGCGCCGTCACCGTTTGCCAGGTGCTGGCCTATTACCGCAAGCTGTACACGCCCATCGAAAAGAAGAGTCCCCTCATCGACGTCGGCGATCCCGCCGACGGCCCGGGCGCCGACATCGGCGCCATCGGGGCCGGGACACCGCACCCGGATGATCTGTTCGGCACCGTCTGTCCGGCCGACATCAGCGCGTTGAAGCTTCCCAGCGGCGACCAGTTGAAGTGCCCGGTGCCCACGCCCACCGCGGGACAGAACTCGTCCGGAATGCCCCGCAGCGCGCCCGGTTGGTTGTGCGTCTGTACCGTCGCCGCGCCGCCACGGGCCAGCGATCTGCTTTCGTTGATTGTTCTGGTGGGGATCGCCCTTTCGCGCAGCCGCCGTCGAGTCGACCGCCGGTGAAAGGATCGGCGCGCACAGCCGCCGCGTTCACGCTGCTGGCGCTGCTGGCGGTGTCACCACGCGCCTCGGCGCTGCTGTTGACCATCAACCCGCGCCTGGCCGCCGGCGCCACCAACAACGCCTACGGCGTCTCGGACAGCCAGACCACCACCAAGAGCAGCGACGGCTACTGGTCGGCCGGCGTCAACGCCGACCTGCTGTGGAATCGAGCCCGCGACACCCACCGGCTGGCGTATGGGTTCAACACCGTCCGCTACTTCACGTTCGGGGGCGCCGACGTCACCACGCACACCGGCCTGTGGTCGTCGAACTTCATCCTGTCGTCGCACACGTCGTACGGGATGGGCGCCAACGTCTCGGTGTTCAAGGCCTCGGCCATCAACGTCGTCGACCCGGCGGTGGCAAATCCCAACCTGATCCCACTGGTGCAGGCGCCCACCACCATCTTCACCGGGTCGGTCAGTCAGTCGCTGACCTACGAGCCGACCGGCGTCGACAAGTACACGGAGCTGGCTTCGGTCTCGTTGATACGTTCGCTGGGCGAATCCACCACCGTGCCCGAGTTGATGCAGCTGAACCTGGCCGGGCGCCGCGACAAGACCTATGGCAAGAACACGTACGCTCTGGCCGTCACCCTGGGCGATTTCTTCCGTCTGAACGAACAAGAAGCCGGACCGGAGGGAACCTTCAGCAGCGGCCACACCATCACTGGTCAGGTCCTGGCCGGCTATCGGCGCGATTATTCGGCGCGCCTGTCCCTGGACGCGCTGGCCGGCATGATGGTGTTCTACGGAACCACGGCAGGGTCCGTCGCGGTCGGCCCGGCCGGGACGGCGACGGTGGCCTATCGAAGCGTCCCCTGGTACGCCACGCTGACCATCGCCCAATCGCCCAGCGTCAACATCTTCGTCGGCGAGGCGCTGGTGGCGGATTCGGCCACGGCGCGCGTGTCGATGCCACTCAACGCGCGCGAGACGTTCCTCGTCAGCGGATTCGGAACGTACACCTACGCGCGCCGGGTGACCTCCGACAAGCACTCCATTTTTGCCCCGCGCGTTTACGATCTTTTCTCGTTGGGCGCTTCGCTGGCCTATCGGCTGGAACGCTGGCCCATCGCGATGTCGCTGGACTACACCGTCTCCAGCCAGCGCGGCTCGCTGGACAGCGGTGTCTACTATCCCAGCTCGGCGCGCAGCACGATCGGCGTCGCGGTGACGGGCCTCTTCGGTTTCGGCGAAGGCAACCACGGCTGGTTGCAGACGCGGTAGCGCGCGCGAGCGGGTGCGCTACCGCTCAAGGCCCCGCTTCCGTCGCGAAGTATTCCTCCGGCACGCGCCAGCTTTGCGCGTGCGCCGCGACCTCGCTTCCCGACCGCGCATACAGCCGCACGAAGCGGCCGCGTTGATCGGTAACCGGGTGGTCGGCGTAGTCGCGGCGGAAGATCGGGTGCAGGGCCTCCTCCGCTTGATAGCCGTGGGGCTGCTCGCTCGCGGCGGCGGCCAGCACGTCGTGGTGGCTCAGCGCCACCGGATCAAGGGCCAGCTCGATCAGATCGGGTTGACGGGAGAACACGTACCCAAAGTCGGTCTTGTTGTGGGCGATGGCCCGGTGCGGGTTGGGCGGCATGCGGGCGATGTGGTGGTCGATCTTGCCCAGCATGTCGATCGACAACCGATCGCCGTAATAGCTGGCGTAGCCGAGGGCAAACACCCCCACCCAGGTCCCAGGCGGCGTGTTGTCTTGAATGGCCTGGCCCAGGGTCAGATGGTGCACGTTCCAGTCGACGCGTCCGCGGATGAGCGCGGCGTTGAGCCGCGCGTTCAAGATCGGCCAGGCCAGCGCCGCCAGGGCCACGCCGCCGATGGCAACCGCGACGCCGGTGCGCGCCGCGGCGGCCGGTTGCCCCTTGATCCACAGCCATGCGTCGTCGAGGCCACGCCCGGCCAGCGCGGCCAGCAAGATCGTGCAGGGGAACAGAAAGCGACTGAGCGGAAAATAATCGCCCCCCACGCCGATGACGCCGGCGACGTGAACGCCCAGGACCGCGGTGGCCACCACCAGCCGCACGCCGGCTGCATCACCCAGGTATTTGCGCGGCCCGTGGCGCAGCACCAGGCGCGCCGCTGCCACCAGCAACGCGACGGCCAACAGGGCGCTGGGCAGCACCAGGCGCAGCCAGGCGCGCGCATAGATGATGCCGCCGCCCAGCTTTCCAGCGCCGGCCTTGAGATAGAACGTGTTGGGCAGCCAGTCGCCGTAATAACCGACGCGAAAGACCTGGTAGGCCACGGCCGGCAGCGCCGCCGTCGCCGCCAGCGCCAGCTTTCGTCCGAAAGTCGCCGGGTGAAACAGCAACAGCGCCAGCACCAGCACCATCCAGGTGGGCACCGACGTGGCGTGGGTCAGCGGCAGCAGGCCCAGCAAGAACGCGCCGGCCAGCCCCACGCGGTTAAAGTGCGTGACGCCGTAAACCAGCAACAGCCCCTGCAGGTAGACCTCGTAACCGGCGTGCGCATAGAAAAGATGCTGGCCGCCCAGCAGGTACAGGGCCCCGGCGAACAGGCCAGCCCGATCGACGCGGTCGCTCCAGAAACGCAGCAGCAGCCACAGAATCGACATGCTGGCCGCCAGGTTGACGGCGTCCAGCGCCAGCGGCACGAACCGCGGCCCGACGCCCAGCAGGTGAATCAACGCGCCCAGCAGGGTCAGGAGCGGGTTGGTGAATCCCTCGACGCGCTCGC
>JAXDMH010000155.1:0-10859 GCA_034666225.1 Myxococcales bacterium | reverse complement strand
AGCCCAGCGCCGGGTTGGCGGTGATGCCGGAGTTTCCGTCGGACCCGCCACAGTTGGTGGCCAGCACCAGCGACGACACCGGCTGCGGCGTGCGGCGCGCTTCGTTGGCGTGTGGCAGCAACTGGGCCACCGCCGCCACCGCGGCCTCGACCGTCTTGCGCACGCCCCCCGACTCTTGAATGGTGATGACGATTGGAAGTTGGGGTCGCTGGCCTCGCTGGGCGCCGTCGTCCATCAGCGACAGCTTGTGCCGTTCGACCAGCGCGGGCGCCTGGTTCACCTCGCAGCCAAGACCGATGATGATGTACGCGGCGACGTTGGGGTGGCGGGCGTAACCGGCCATCACCCGCTCCAGCAGCAGGTGGTCGGGGCCGCTCAACACCTGGCCGCACCCCGACTTGTGCGTCAGCGCGATGACCCCGTCGACGTTCGGGTACTGGCGCTTGACGTCGCGAAAGCGTTCGCGGACGAACTGGCTGACGCTGGCCGAGCAGTTCACCGTCGACAGCACCGCGACGTAGTTGCGCGTGCCCACGCGTCCGTCGGGCCGGGCAAAGCCGTCGAAGAAACGCATCTCGGCCGGCGGATAGAAATCGACGGGGTGGACGTTGGTGCCGACCTCGTAGCGCTGGGCCCGTTCGCCGATGGAGAGGTTGTGCACGTGCACCCACTCGCCGGCCGCGATGGGCTGCGACGCGAACCCGATGATCTGGCCATAGCGCCTGATCGGATCGCCGGTGGCGATCGCCCGCCTGGCCACCTTGTGCCCGGCCCTCACGTCGGCGCGCACGATGACGCTGGCGCCGGCCACGGTGACCGTGGCGCCGGCCGACAGGTCACGGGTGGCGATGGCCACGTCGTCGCGCGGGTCGAGCAACAGAGCCCCTTCGACTGAACCCATGCCGACGATGATACCGCCACAAAAGCAAAAGGGCCGCCCCGTCTCGCGACGGAAGCGGCCCTTTGCTGTGATCCGGCAGAACGCCGAACCGGTGCGTCCTAGAAGAAGAAGTAGAGCGCGACCATCACGCGATGGTTAACGGCCGAGCTGGTGTCGTCCATGTACTTCATCTTGTAGTTGGCGTAGTTGACCGCCAGGTGAGCGGCCGGCCCGAGGCTGGCGAAGATCGTACCGTCGAAGTAGAGGTTGCTCTTCATGACGTTCGTCGCGACGCTGGTGCCCATGGGGTTCATGGCCGCCGTCGGCGCCAGGTTGTACTTGGCGGTGTCCTGCAGCTTGGCCATGCCGAAGTTACCGGTGAACCACAGCAGCTTGCCGTCGTAAACCGGCAGGTGGTACTGCAGGCCCGCGGCGATGGTCAGCCACTTGATCGGCACGAAGTCCGCGCCGTCCCAGGCGATGACGCCGTTGTCGAAGTTCTGGTTGTAGTTGACGGCGGTGACAGCCGGCACCGGCGGCATGGCCATCGGCATCCCGGCAACCGCTGCGCGCAGCGCCGAGGGGGGCGGTGCGAAACCGCCACCGAGGCCGCCGAACATATCGGAGGCACCGGCGGTCAGAGCCACCTCGCCGGTGATGGCGAGGGCGTTGGACTGGTCGTCCATGCTGGCGCCGTACAGCGGCAGGAAGGTGTCGAACGAAGCGCCCCAGCCGGTCTTCTTGGTGTAGGTGATGGGGGCGGTGTCCATGGGGCCGAGAGCCGTCGCCGGGTGATCAACCAGCTTGAACGCGCGGTACATACCGGAGACCGCGAAGGTCATCGGGCTGTACAGCGGCTTGCCGGCGCCGACCACGTGCACGCCCTTGAGGCCGGGCAGCTGAACGCGCAGACCAGCCTGGCCATCGGGAATCTGCGAGTCGCGCTGGAAGGGACGAACGGCGGCGGCGCCGATCTCAACCCACACGGCGTCGGTCTTGAACGCGTGCGAGAAGCGCAGCTGCGGGTTGCGGTGGAAGATCTGGCCGGTGATGCCCTGGAACTCCGGGCCGCCAGCCAGTGTGGGGACCGTGCCCCAGCCGAACAGATCCCAGGTCTGGCCGGCGAGGATGTCGACGTAGGGCGTCTCCATCTTCACGTAGGCGTGACGAAGACGGAGCGTACCGGTCAGGGTGAACGCCGCCTCGTTGCCGTAGTTGTTCGAGTAGGGGAGCGTGCCGCCCGCCGCCTGCTGCGCGGTGACGCCGCCGCCCGACATACCGCCGCCGAAGTCGGTCTCGATGTTACCGGAGGCCTTCATGCCCTCCCACTCGGGGGCGTTGACGCGGAAACCGAAACGCGAGTTGCGCGCGCTCCAAACCCAGCGACCGTTGTCACCGGCGACGGTTCCCTTGCGGGGCAGCGTCTGGTTGCCGATACCTTCGCCGGCAGCCTGGGTCGTGTCGAACCAGGTGTCGAGCTCCATAAAGCCGTACACGGTCAGCGCGAACTTGTTCACGGCACCCGGCGTGGCGGCCGGCGGCGCGGCCGGCTTCGGCGGCGGCGGTGCGGGCGGCGGGGCCGGCGGCTCCGGCGCTCCTGCGGCGGGTGGTGCGGCTGCCGGCGGGGCGTCAGCGGGAGGGGCTGCGGGCGCTTGGGCGCGCGCGACCGCCGTGACCAGCAAAACCGGCACGGCCGCGAGGCTCATGAGAATACGTTGATTCATGTTCGGTCTCCTATGCTGTCATGGGGGGGCGATCGCCCCGTGGCTGCGGATGAGGCCCCCTCTTTCGCACACCAGGCTACAGAACGCAAGCGCTGCTACTGATTTCTGCTCAACCGCATTGTCAGGATGATCAGGTCAGGTCACTTTGCAAAAGTTCAGCGCCTATTGGTTCACACCGCTGGCCAGAAACCCTCCATCGACCACCAGCACCTCGCCATTGACGAAGCTGGCCGCCTCCGACGACAAGAAGATCGCCGCGCCGGACAACTCTTCGACTTTTCCAAACCGCTTCATCGGCGTGCGCAGCAGGAATTCACGGCCGCGTTCCGATCCGTCCAGCAGCGCTTGATTCAGCGCCGTCCGGAAAACCCCGGGGGCGATCGCGTTCACGCAAACTCCGCGCGGACCCCACTCGATGGCCAGCGACTTTGTCAGCGCGGCGACTGCCGCTTTGCTGGCGCCGTAGGCCGCCACTTCATACAAGGCGACGAAGGATGACAGTGACGCAATATTGATGATGCGACCGTATCCGCGTTCCAGCATGTGGCGGCCGAAGACCTGGCAACCGCGCAGAGTGCCGGTCAGGTTGGTCTCCAGGATGTCGCCCCATTCGGCGTCGCTGACGTCCACCGTCGGTGTGCGTTTGGTCTTGCCGGCGCAGTTGATAAGGATGTCAACCTTGCCGAAAGCGGCCACGGTCTCGGACAGCAGCGTCTCCAGCGACGCGCGTTCCTTGACGTCCGAAGCGACGCGCAGCGATCGGCGGCCGACCTTTTCGATCTCGGCCGCGGTGGCGTCGACCTCGGTTGCTCGCCGCGACGACGCCACCACGTCAGCGCCGGCCTGGGCCAAACCCAGCGCCAGCGTGCGACCGATGCCCGAGGTCCCTCCGATGACGACGGCCACGCGGCCGCCTAGATCAAATCCCGAATAGCTCATCTGCGCTGGCTCCTTCTATGATCGTATCGTCGCTGTCCGCCCGATTTCGCCGGCGCCGGCCGGCTTGACTCGTTGGTCGCTGCCGCGTACCGTGCCGTGCTTAACACGAAAGGCGCGATGAGTGGCCGGCATTGTCGGGCATTGTCCGTCTTCCTTCGTCATGGTCGACAGTCAGCGAATGAGCGACAGCCTGATGCTTCACGAAGATCGGCTCTTCTCTTCCGACCCGGTTCAGCGGGCCATCGCCCGGCGCCTGTACCAGTCGGTGCGGTCGCTGCCCATCGTCAGTCCGCACGGTCACACCGATCCGCAATGGTTCGCCGACAACGAGCCGTTTCCCGATCCGGCGCGCCTGCTGATCGTTCCCGACCACTATGTGTTTCGCATGCTGTACAGCCAGGGCATTCCCCTGGAGTCGCTGGGCATCCCGCGCGCCGACGGTCAGCCGGTGGAGACTGACGCGCGCAAGATCTGGCGCCTGTTCTGCGAGAACTGGTTTCTGTTCCGCGGGACGCCGACCCGCATGTGGTTCGAACACGCGCTGCAAACCGTTTTTGACGTGCAGGAGAGACCGTCGAAGGAAAGCGCCGATCGCATCTACGACCGCATCGCCGAATGCCTGCCGCGCGACGAATTCCGGCCGCGGGCGCTGTTCGAACGGTTCAACATCGAGGTGCTGGCCACCACCGAGTCGCCGCTGGATCGCCTGCTGTCGCACCAGAAGCTGCGGTCGTCGGGATGGAAGGGGCGTATCGTGTCGGCGTACCGGCCCGATCCGGTGGTCGATCCTGAATTCGACGGGTTCGTCGCCAACGTGGCCCAGCTGGGCGAGCTGACCGGCGAGGACACGGCGACCTGGTCCGGCTATCTGGACGCGCTGGCCAACCGGCGCATCTTCTTTGCCAGCCTGGGCGCGACGTCGACCGACCACGGCCATCCCAGCGCCGCCACGTTCGACCTGCCGCGCGGCGAATGCGAGGCCCTGTTCGCCAAGGCGGTGGGGGGGGCGGCCACGCCGGCCGAGGCGGAACGCTTCAGAGGCCAGATGCTGACCGAGATGGCGCGCATGAGCGTCGACGACGGCCTGGTGATGCAGATTCACCCTGGTTCGTTCCGCAACCACAACCCGGCCCTGTTGCGCGCCTTCGGTCGCGACAAGGGCGCCGACATTCCCACGCCCACTGATTACGTGCGCGCCCTGCGGCCACTGCTGGAGCGTTTCGGCAGCGATCCGCGCCTGTCACTGATCGTCTTCACCCTGGACGAATCGGCGTACGCGCGCGAGCTGGCGCCGCTGGCCGGCCATTATCCAGCGCTGAAGCTGGGCCCGCCCTGGTGGTTTTACGACAGCCCCGAGGGGATGCGTTTCTTCCGCGAGCGCACCACGGAGACCGCCGGCTTTTACAACACCGTCGGCTTCAACGACGACACCCGCGCCTTCCTGTCCATCCCCGCCCGCCACGACGTCGCCCGCCGCATGGACTGCGCGTTCCTGGCCCAGCTGGTCGCCGACCACCGGTTGCCCGAAGACGAAGCGCACGAAGTGGCGATCGACCTCGCCTACAAGCTAGCGAAACGGGCCTACCGGCTCTGAGGAAGATCTTCCTGAAAGATCTCCCTCTCCCGCTTGCGGGAGAGGGGGACGAAAGGGGGGTGTCTGCGCGCGGGACGACCTGGCGTTAGTTGCCGGCGAGTTTGTGGACCTCGGGGAAATAGACGTCCTTCCACGTGGCGGGCTTGGTCTTGAGGATGCCGACCTTGAACATGAACTCGGCGAACTTCATCGTGCCCCAGGGCGTCGTTGAATATTTGACGTTGGGGTTCTGCAGGATCGCGACCAGGTCGTCGGCAGACACTTTTTCCTTGGTGGCGTCCAGGTAGATCTGCGCCGCCTTCTTCTTGTCCTTGGCGATGAGTTCATTGGCGTCGTTCATGGCCTTGACCAGCGAGGCGATCAGCTTGGGGTTGCCGTCGTGGAACTTCGTGGTGGTAAAGACCACGCCGTTCGACGCCGGGCCGCCCAGCACGTCGGTGGACTTGACCACCGCGCGCACGCCCGGCAGCTTCTGCTCCAGCGTCTGGTAAGGCTCCAGGGAGAAGTGGCTGTTGACCTCGCTGACCCCGCTGGTCAGCGCGATCTGCGCGTCGGGGTGGCCCATGGTCACGGTCATGGCATCCAGCTTCGAGCGATCCTGTTCGCCCAGATATTTCTCGGCGGCCATCTGCAGGACGATGGCTTGCGTCGACACCTTGACGGTGGGGACGGCGATCTTGTCGGCCGCAGTGAAGTCCTTCAGCGTCTTGATCTTGTCGTTGCGGGTCAGCAGCAACATCGGCGTGGCCGCTTCGCCGGCGACGCCCTTGACGTCACCCTTGGTCTTGTCCCACAGCAAAAGCAGGTTGGTTCCGCCGCTGGTCACCAGATCCACGCTGCCCGCCAGCAGCGCGTCGGTCGACGCGCCGCCGCTCTTGAAGGTGATCCAGGTGACCTTGATGTCGCCCAGGCCGGCCTTCTTGGCTTCCTTCTCCAGCAGCTTTTCGTTTTCAACCAGCACCATGGGCAGGTAATTGACGCCCGGCTGCTTGGTGATCTTGACCTCGATGACCTCGGCGCGAACCGGGGATGCCAAGAAAGTGGCGGCAAGGACAGCCGCGAGTGATCCGATGGTAGCGCGCATGAAAGGCTCCTTGTCTGGGGAAGTCGGGGGAAACCGGGACTGTGGACGGTACTGACGCCGGCGGGAAGAATCAAGCGGAGGTGTTGGCGGTTCGCGGCGTGCTCAACTCTGCATGCCCCACTTTCGAACCGTTCTCTGCTCGATCTGCCTGAAAACCACGGCGTCCATGAAAAGGCCGATCAGAATGACCATGAACAGGCCGGCGAAGACGGCCGGGATTTCCAGCTGGTTCTTGTTCTCGTAGATGAACCAGCCAAGGCCACCCGAGCCCGACGTCACGCCGAAGACCAGCTCGGACGCGATCAGCGTTCGCCAGGCAAACGCCCAGCTGACCTTGAGGCCGGTGAGGATGCTGGGGAAGGCGGCCGGGATCAGGATCTTGCTGACGTAACGGAACCCGGTCAGGCCATAGTTGCGGCCCACCATGCGCAGGGTGGGCGACACCGATTTGAATCCCGAGTGCGTGTTCAGCGCCACCGCCCACACCACCGAATGGATCAGCACGAAGATGAGGGCGCCGCTGCCCAGGCCGAACCACAGCATGGCCAGCGGCAGCAGCGCCACGCCCGGCAGCGGATTGAACATCGCGGTCAAGGTCTCCAGCAGATCGTTGCCCACCTGCGTGGTGATGGCGGCGATGGTCAGCATGGTGGCGAGCGCGACGCCCAGCGCGTAGCCCTGCAACAACACCTTGATCGAGAACCACGACCGCAGCAGCAGGCCGCCGCTGGCGATGCCTTCCACCAGGGCCTGCATCGTCGACGTCAGGCGGGGGAACAGAAGCTCTTTGTTCAGGCTGACGGTGTAGATCTGCCAGATGGCGCCCAGGGCGATCATGATCAGCAGCTTGCGCACCTCGCGCCGGCCCAGAATGCGCAGCATGAGAGGGATCGGCTTTTCCACCACGCCGAAGCTGGTCGAATCCAGTGTTTCACGCACGAATTCAGGCCTGACATTGTCGGGCCGTGGTGCCTGGCCGGCTGGAGCGCTAGACATGGACGGTGTCTTCCTCGACTGGTTCGCGAAACAGCATGTTGTGAATGCGATCCGACAGGCGCTGGCCAGTGGCGGGATCGGCGTCGTCTTTACCGGTGCTGTTCAGTTCGGCCTTCACCTGGCCCGGGTGCGGTGACAGCAGCAGGATGCGGTTGCCGATCTTCACCGCCTCCGGGATCGAATGCGTGACGAACATGACCGTGAAGCGCGTTTCCTCCCACAGTTGCAACAGTTCCTCCCCCATCTTTCGGCGGGTCAGGGCGTCCAGGGCCGCGAACGGTTCGTCCATCAGCAGGATGTCCGGCTCCATGGCCATGCCGCGGGCGATGGCCACCCGGGCCTTCATGCCGCCCGACAGGGTGTGGGGATAGCTGTCGGCAAAGCGCGACAGGTTGACCTTCTCGATATAGTGCAACGCCTGTTTTTCAGCGGCTGGGCCGCGCATCTTGCCGCTGGCGGTGAGGGCAAACATCACGTTCTGTTTGACCGTCTTCCAGGGCAGCAATTGGTCGAATTCCTGAAAGACCATCATCCGATCGGCGCCCGGTTTTTTGACCACTTTGTTCTTGAGGCTGATCGTCCCTTCGGTGGGCGAAAGATAGCCGCCCACCGCTTTGAGCAGCGTCGACTTTCCGCAACCCGACGGGCCCAGCAAAACAAAGCGATCGGACTTGAACACCTGGAAGTCCACGCGAAAAGTGGCCAGCACGACGTGCTCTTTGGTCTTGTACTGCAAAGTGACGCCACGGACGTCGAGCAGGGGCGCCGGTGCGGGAGAATGCGCGGTGATCATCGGCCTCGTCTCTAGTTCTGACGAACCGGCCCATTCAAGTGGAAAAGCCCTCGTAAGGCAAATTGATTTACAGCCGAGGGAGGTAGGAAGCCCGAACGGAAGCGATGCCCGCCACGCTTTCGCTCCGTCACCAGATCGGTCGATTCAATTCGCGCTTCAGCTGCCCTGACACGTCGCGTGGTTGCGCTTGTTGGTCGGGCCGATCGAGCTGACCGATCAGCGAAACGAAACGAGCCGGAAAAAAAGATCAGTACTGTCTTGAAACCAATTTGGATATAACCAGCGCCGTGGCACAGGTCACCATCAAATCAGTCGAGAAGTATTTTGGGACCGCCTACATCGTGCGCGGCGTCTCCGTCGACATCGCCGACGGTGAGTTTTGCGTGCTGGTGGGACCTTCGGGCTGTGGCAAGACGACGCTGCTGCGAATGATCGCCGGCCTCGAGGAGATCTCGGGAGGAACCATCGAGATCGGCAGCCGCGTGGTGAACAATCTGCCGCCCAAGGAACGGGACATCGCCATGGTGTTCCAGAGCTACGCGCTTTATCCGCACATGACGGTGTTCGACAACATGGCCTTCAGCATGAAGCTGGCCGGTGAGACGCGCGACAAGATGAAAGAACGCGTCGACGTCGCCGCCAAGATTCTGGGCCTGATGGACTATCTCGATCGCTATCCGCGCCAGCTGTCGGGCGGTCAGCGCCAGCGCGTGGCCATGGGACGGGCCATCGTGCGCAACCCGCAGGTGTTTCTTTTCGACGAGCCGCTGTCGAACCTGGACGCCAAGCTGCGCGTGTCGATGCGCACCGAGCTGAAGGCCATTCATCAGCGGCTGCGCACCACGTCCATCTACGTCACCCACGACCAGATCGAAGCCATGACCATGGCCGACAAGATCGTGGTCATGAACGCCGGCAAGGTCGAGCAGATCGGAACGCCGCTGGACCTTTACGACAACCCGGCCAATCTTTTCGTGGCCGGGTTCATCGGATCGCCGGCCATGAATTTCCTGCGCGGCACCGTCCGGCAAAACGGCGCGGGCCTGGTGGTGAACTTGGGTCCCGGACTGGATCTGCCCACCAAGCACACGGCGGCGCGTGAAGGTCAGGACGTCACGGTGGGCGTTCGTCCCGAACATTTCGCCGTGCGCGGCGGCGGCGTCAAGGCCGAGGTGAAAGTCGTCGAGCCGACGGGCGCCGACACCCAAATTGCTTGTCAGATCGGTAGCACCGAAATAATGGCAATCTTCCGCGAGCGCCATGACTTCAAACCGGGCGAGAGCATCGGGCTTTATCCCGAGCTCACCTACCTGTTCGACCCCGCCAGCGGAGCGCGGCTGTAACGAAACAAGTCCAGCATCAAAACCAACATCCGTAGGAGGAGCGATCATGAGTAGAGTGAATCGTCGTGACTTCCTCAAGACCGCGGCGGGCGCCGCCGCGGGGGCAACGATCGTAGGTGGGGCAGTTGGAGCAGGGGTGGTCGGACTGGGATCCGAGGCCGAGGCTGCGTCCGCAGAGGTCTGGAAGAATCAGCCAGAGAAGGGCGCCAAGCTGCGCGTGCTTCGCTGGAAGAGATTCGTCGAGGGTGAAGACGTCGCCTACATGGCCAACGTCAAGAAGTTCACCGAAAAGACCGGCATCGAGGTGCGGGTCGACAACGAAGGCTGGGAGGACGTGCGTCCCAAGGCCGCCGTGGCCGCCAACATCGGCAGCGGTCCGGACATCATCCTGTCCACGCACGACGATCCGGATCTGTACCCGGAGAAGCTGGTCGACGTCACCGACCTCTGCACGTATCTCGGCAAGAAATACGGCGGCTGGTATCCGGTGTGCGAGCAATATCTGAAGAAAGACGGCAAGTGGATCGGCGTGCCCCTGGGCGCGGCCGGCACCTGCGTGGTCTATCGAGAGAGCCTGATCAAGGCGGCCGGGTTCACCTCGATTCCCAAGGACACCGATGGGTTCCTGAAGCTGATGCAGGGCCTCAAGAAGAACAACACGCCGGGTGGGTTCGCGCTGGGACACGCCACCGGCGACGGCAATTCGTGGACGCACTGGCTGCTGTGGGCCTTCGGCGGCAAGCTGGTCGACGACAAGAACAACGTCGTCATCAAGAGCGCCGAGACGGAGAAGGCGCTGGAATACGCCAAGCAGCTGTACGCCACGTTCGTTCCGGGAACCTTGTCGTGGCTGGATCCCAGCAACAACAAGGCGTTCCTGGACGGGCAGTGCAGCCTGACCGGCAACGGCATCTCGGTCTATTACGCCGCCAAGAATTCGAAGGACGCCAAGGTGTCGGCCATGGCCGGCGACATCCAGCACGCCAACATGCCGATCGGACCGACCGGCGTCCCCGCCGAGCTGAGCTTGTTTTTCAACCAGATGATCTTCAAGCACAGCAAGTATCCCAAGGCCGCCAAGGAGTTCCTTCGCTTCATGATGGAAGAGGAACAGTTCGGGGCCTGGCTGCAGGGCGGGATCGGCTACGTGACGCAGCCGCTGCGCGCGTACGAGAAGAATCCGGTGTGGAGCGAGCCACACTCGGCGCCGTACCGCGACGTCATCAAGGTGATGCGGTCGATCGGGTACGCGGGCAAGCCGGGTTATGCCTCGGCGGGCGCCGCGGCCGACTTCATCGTCGTCGACATGGTGGCCGAGGCGGCCACCGGGAAAGAGACGCCCAAGGCCGCCATGGAACGCGCCGAAAAGCGCGCTCTTCGTTACTACAAGGTGTGAAAGACGCCCGGCGGGGGAGGGGGACCGCCTCCTCCCACCGCCCGGTGTTTGGGGGGCCGAAGAGGCCCCGTTTCGATCAGACATCCGATCTTGCCGATCTTGCCGATCTT
>JAXDMH010000154.1:0-6797 GCA_034666225.1 Myxococcales bacterium | reverse complement strand
GGCCTGGGCGTCTTGCACAAGAATCTGGGCATTCCCGAGCAAGCGCTGGAGGTGGCCAAGGTTAAAAAAGCCGAGACCGGCGTGGTCATCAACCCGGTCACCGTTGGTCCCGATCAAAAGCTGGCCGCCGCCGTCGAGCTGATGCGCAAGCACGAGATCTCCGGTCTGCCCGTGGTGGCCGCCGACGGTCGCCCGGTCGGCATCCTTACCAACCGCGACCTCCGGTTCGAACGCAACCTGGATCAGCCGGTCAGCGCCATGATGACCCGACGCCTCATCACCACGGGCGAGGGGGCCAGCCTGGAAGGCTCGAAAGAGCTGCTGCACAGGAACCGCATCGAAAAGCTGCTGGTGATCGACAACAACGGTCTTCTCAAGGGCCTCATCACCATCAAGGACATCGAGAAGGCCCAGCAGCATCCCTTCGCCGCCAAGGATGAATTCGGCCGCCTGCGGGTGGGCGCCGCCGTCGGCGTGGGGACCGATCGCGACGAGCGCGTCGACGCCCTGCTGAAAGCGGGCTGCGACGTCATCTGCATCGACACCGCCCACGGCCATTCGCGCACCGTGGTCCAGGCGGTGGCCGACGTCCGCAAGAATTTTCCCCGGGCGCAGATCATTGCCGGCAACGTCGCCACCGGCGAGGGCGCTCTGGCCCTGGCCAAGGCCGGCGCCGATGCGGTCAAGGTCGGGATCGGTCCCGGATCGATCTGCACGACGCGGGTGGTGGCGGGCGTGGGCGTCCCGCAGATCACCGCCATCAACGATTGCGCCCGCGCCCTGGAGAAAATGAACGTCACGGTGATCGCCGACGGTGGCATCAAATATTCGGGCGACGTGGCCAAGGCCATCGCCGCCGGCGCCAACATCGTGATGATCGGCAGCCTGTTCGCCGGCACCGACGAAGCGCCCGGCGAGATCATCCTTTACCAGGGGCGCAGCTACAAAGTGTACCGGGGCATGGGCTCGATCGGCGCGATGCGCGCCGGCAGCCGCGACCGGTATTTCCAGGGCGAGGTCACCAGCGAAGCCAAGCTGGTGCCCGAAGGGATCGAAGGTCGCGTGCCCTATCGCGGGTCGCTGTCGCAGTCGATCTTCCAGCTGATCGGCGGTCTCAAGGCGGGCATGGGTTACTGCGGCTGCCGCACCATCACCGATCTGCGCACGAAAGCGCGCTTCGTCCGCGCCACCACCATGGGCCTGCGCGAATCGCACGTCCATGACGTCATCATCACCAAAGAGGCCCCCAATTATCGAGTGGAGCAGTAAGGTCGCTGGTGGTGCGTCGCGACCTCATCCTCATCCTCGATTTCGGAGCGCAGTACACGCAACTCATCGCGCGCCGCGTGCGCGAGCAGAAGGTGTACTCCGAGATTCACCCGTTCAACATTCCCCTGGCCAAGATCCGCGAGCTGGCCCCGCGCGGGATCATCCTCTCCGGCGGGCCGATGTCGTCGTACGACGAGGGCGCCCCTCGGGTCAGCGCTGAGCTGTACGACCTGGGCGTGCCGATCCTGGGCATCTGCTACGGCGTCCAGCTGACGGCGCTGCTTCTGGGCGGCAAGGTGATCCCGGCCGACCGCCGCGAGTACGGGCGGGCCGCCCTGCGCGTGAAGGAACCGGGCGACCTGTTTCATGGTTTTTCCGTCGACGAAGACGTGCCGGTCTGGATGAGCCACGGGGATCGCATCGAGACCTTGCCCAGCGGGTTCACCGTCATCGCCGAGAGCGCCAACTGTCCCGTGGCGGCCGTGGCGGCGCCGTCGCGCAAGTTCTGGGGCGTGCAGTTTCACCCCGAGGTGGCCCACACCCCGCGCGGCAGCGAGATCCTGGCCAACTTTCTCTTTCGCATCTGCGAATGCCAGCCGAACTGGACCATGGCCAGCTTTGTCGACGAAGCGGTGGCCACCATCAAGAATCAGATCGGCCCCACCGCGCGCGCCGTGTGCGGTCTGTCGGGCGGCGTCGATTCATCCGTCGCCGCCGCCCTGGTGCTGCGGGCCATCGGCGATCGGTTGACCTGCATCTTTGTCGACACCGGCCTGCAGCGGGCCGGCGAGGCCCAACAGGTCGAGTCGTTGTTTCGCGACGCCTTCAAGGCCGACCTGCGGGTCGTCGACGCCACCGACAGATTCATGCGTGGCCTGGCCGGCGTGGCCGACCCGGAGCAAAAACGAAAGATCATCGGCCGCGAATTCATCGCCGTGTTCGAGGAAGAAGCGAAGCGCGTGGCCGGCGCCGGCTCCGGCGCGACGCCGGCGTCATTCCTGGTGCAGGGGACGCTTTATCCCGACGTGATCGAGTCGGTCTCGTTCAAGGGCCCCTCCGCCACCATCAAATCGCACCACAACGTGGGCGGGTTGCCCGAACGGATGAACCTCAAGCTGGTGGAGCCCCTGCGCGAGCTGTTCAAGGACGAGGTGCGCGAGCTGGGCGCCGAGCTGGGCTTGCCCCGACACGTCCTGTGGCGGCAACCGTTCCCCGGGCCCGGCCTGGCGGTGCGCATCCTCGGCGACGTCACCAAGGAGCACTGCGACGTCCTTCGCGCCGCGGACGTCATCATCGAGGAAGAGATCCGCGCCGCCGGCCTTTACGAATCGATCTGGCAATCGTTTGGCGTCTTGCTGCCGGTGCGCACGGTGGGCGTCATGGGCGACGATCGCACCTACGCCAACGTGCTGGCCTTGCGCGCCGTTCACTCGCGCGACGGGATGACCGCCGACTGGGTCCCGTTGCCGTACGAGCTGCTGGCGACGATCTCGTCGCGCATCGTCAACGAGGTGAAAGGGATCAACCGCGTGGTCTATGACATCTCGTCCAAGCCCCCGGCCACCATCGAGTGGGAATAGGCAGGCCGGCGTTCGGATCGCGGCCGGCGTGACGGCGGCGGCGGTCTCGATCGCGCTGGTAGTCGCCGTATCAACCGTGGCCGCCCGACCGGTGGCCTCGGTCGAACCGTCGCGCCTTTTGCAAGACAAGCGCGGCGCGGCGAACATCGATTGGGCGGCGGGAACGTTGCAAGCCCAGGCCGGTGCCGCCGCCGATCTGCGCATGCCCTCCGCTGATCTGGCGCGTCCGGGCGCCGAGCGGCGGGCCCGCGCGGCGGCGCTGGACAAGCTGCGAACCGCGCTGACCACGCTGCCGCTGGGAAGCGATCGAACCCTGTCCGCCGCCGCCATCGAACGCGCCCTGGGCCGCGTCCGTGCCGTGGCCGTTGACTACCAGTCGAACGGCGGCGTACTGGTGCGGCTGGAGGTTCGATTTTCTGACTGGCTGGCGTCGCCATCCGTCGCCGCCGCCGACCCGGCCGAGCCGGTGGCGACCATCGCCGTTTCGACCGCGCATCTGGCCGCGGCGCCGGTGGCCAAGGTCGGCAAGGAAGAGGTCACCTTGGGCGCGGCCATCTACCGGGTGGGAAGCCCGCCGGCCGCCGCCCGCGCCATCAGCGGGCGCTCGGATCGGGCAGGGCGGTTGAGCGTCGCCGGTGACGCTGCCCTGGCGCAGAAGCTCGCGGGAGCCGTCGTGCTGATCTACGTTGAGCGAATCAACCGATGAGGATCATTGTCTCGCACCGCAAAAGGCAGGCAGGGGGTTTCGCCGCCATCGCCCGGATCGGGCTTCTCGCCGGCGCCAGTCTGCTGGCGTCCACCGCTGCCCGCGCACAGAGCCCGGCGCCGACGACACCTGCCGCAGCGACGCCACCGCCGACACTACCCTCCGTGCTTCCCTCGGCTCCTGGTCTACGCGTCGGCATCGCCCAGATCGCCGTCGTCGGCGGCAATTCGGCCGGCGCCCGCGAGCGCGCCCTGGACGAGGCCCTGCGCCAGACCGTCGACCAGGCCCTGGGCGACATCCTGGACGCGCCAGCTCGGGCGGCGCAGGCGCGGGCCATCCGCACGCTGATGGCGCGCGCGCGCAGCTACGTCAAACGGTACCGCACGCTGGAGGAAGGCGAAGCCGGAGGCACCTACAATATTCGCATCGAGGCCGAGGTCGACGAACCGGCCTTGCGTCGCGCCACCGAGCGCTGGTCGGCGTCGGCATCGCCGCCCGTCGGCGCGGTCAAACCGGTGGCTCTCTCGCTGCTGGTGGTCGGCAGCGGCGCGCCCGAGACGGGACCCTCGGTGGTTGCCGCGCTGGGCGCCGCCGGCATCAGCGCCCAACTTGGCGATCCGTCGCTCGCCGATCCGGGGCGGGCGCTGCCAGCGGCGGCTCGCGGCGGCCTGGGCGCCGTGGCATTTGTTTCAGCGTCCGTCACCGACGAGGGCGCCGTGCGTGGCCCCGGCAAGGAAGCGATCAGCTGTCACCTGACGGCGCGCCTGTTGTCCGTGCCGGGAGGGCAGATCATCGCCGAGCAGAACGCCCTCCCGCGCATCTTTGCCGATCGCCCGGCCGCCGGTCGCGCCGAGTGCGTGGCCCGCGCCGCCACCGAGCTCGCCCAGCGTCTGCTGCCGCTGGCCGCCGCCTCCACGTCGGCAGGCGCCGATCTGCGCGCCCTCACCGTCGATGCCGCGGTCACCGAACCGGCCGCTGTTCCCGCGCTGCTGAAGGCGCTGCGTGGCCTTGGCACCGTGTCGGCCGCCGAGTTGCGCCGGCTGTCCGCCGGCCACGCCGAGATCCGCGTGCAAACCCGCCTCGCTGGCCCCGCCCTCGTCACCGCCCTCTCCCGCGAGAGCGCCACCACCCTGGACCTCACCGGTGTCGAAGCCGGCTCCGACACCATTCGCTTGCAAGCGCGCCTCCGTCCTGGCATGCCATCGCCGTCGCCCACGCCGACCGGCGTCGGCGCTGCTCCCGGCGCCACCGCAACGCCATGAAGATCGCCGGCGCTCTCCTCCTGGCTTTTCTATTGGCCGTCGCCGGTTGCGCGCACTCCCTGGCCGCGTCCGGCGTCGCCTTCCGCGTGGAGAGCAACGTCCCCGACGCCAGCATCTGGATCGACGACGTCCTCGTCGGCCAGGCCTCCCAGTGGCAACGCGACGGACGCTTCGTCCGCCCCGGCTTTCACCGCGTCGAGATCCGCCACCCCAGCTACTTCTCCGTCTTTCAGGAGATCGACTTCCCCGCCGGCGCCCGCACCACCGTCCAGGCGCACCTCCAGCCCCTGATTCAATAGCGAGGTGGTTCCCCCTCCGCGCTTACGAGATCGTTTCGCAGAACTCGATCTGACGGGGGACCTTGTACGGCGCCAGGTTGCGCGCGCAGTGGTCAATGATGTCTTCGGCCTTGCAGACGCCGGCGCGCACGACCTTGGCCACCACCATGGGACCTCCCATGTCGTCGGTGATGACCCGCGCCTGGGCCGCCTTGACCTTCGGGAATGCCTCCAGGCAGCCCTCCACTTCGCCCAGTGCCAACCGTTTGCCGTCGACCTTGACCAGGTCATCCTCGCGCCCGGTGATGGTCAGCTTGCCGCCGCGATCGATCTGACCGATGTCGCCGGTGCGGAACCATTTCTCGCGATCAACCTCGCCGATGGGTATGCCGTCCTCGCGCTTGGGCAGGTGCATCTTGGGGACTGACAGCATCGACAGGGCCTTCGACCGCACCCACACCGGCCCGGTCTCGCCGGGCGCAACTTTCTCACCGCTGGGCGTGGCCACCCTCAGCTCGACGCCGGCGAACGGTTTGCCGACGGTCTCGGGATCCTTGCCGGCGCGATCGATGGCCAGCGGCCCCCCTTGCGTGCTGTGGTAACAGGACAAAAGGCGGATGCCGAAGCGCTGCGAAAAATTCTCCGCAATGATACCCGGCATGCGCGAGCCCGAGCTGAGATAGCGCGCTCCTGCGATCTTCAGCGGCTTGACCGTGGGGACCCGCACCAGCGATCCAAACAGTCCGGGGTTACCGGGAAAAATGTCCACGCTCTGTTCTCTCAAAAGCTTGGTGATCCGCTTGGGCGAGATCTCGTCTTCAAGAAACAGCGTCGATCCGTGAGCCAGCGTGGTGATCAGTCCGAAATCAAAACCGTAGCTGTGGTGCAAGGGCACCGTGCACAGCACGCGATCCGACTTCTTGACGTCCAGCGTTTCTCCCATCGCCGCCGCGGCGGCCGTCAGGTTGGTCGTGGTCCTCACCACGCCTTTGGGGTCGCCCCCCACGCTGGCCGTGAACTGTACGACCGCGGCGTCGCTGTCGACCATGGTGGCCAGCGGCGTGCGCTTGTACAGGCTGCAGGTCAGCAGTGTGCCTTGCAGACGGCGCCGGTTCTCGGGGACGAACTTTGACGGCGGGCTGGGACGCGCGATGGTGGGCGTGCGCGTGGCGACCGGGTTGGCGTAAAAAGGCGGCCCGGCGGGGACCTGGCCGACCTCGCCGCCGCGCGGGCGTGTGATCAGCGCCCGCAGCGGCGCCGCCTCCAGCATCATTTCCAGCTCGCGGTTTCCCAGCGTCGGATCCAGCGGGACCACAACGGCGTCGATCTTCGACAGCGCCAGGGCCAGGATGACGAAGTCAGGAACATTTCCCAACATCAGCCCGACCCACGAACCGGACGCGATGCCCATCGCGTGCAGCTCCTGAGCGCGGCGGTCCACGCGGTGAAGCAGTCCGCGCCACGATAGGTACGTGTCACGGTAGACGAGCGCTTTACCGCTCCCGTGATCGCTCGATACCCTCGAGAGCCATTCGTACAGCTGCATTCTTCCCGTGCCGCCCGCGTGGGCGCGCCTAGTTTATACGGGCCGGCTCAATCGTCACAACAATAACCATTTTTAGCATCAGCGCGCTGCTAGCATGCGCGTGGCGGCCCGGTCGCCCTTTTCCGCAAGATAGGTCGTGACAATGCGACGAGCCAC
>JAXDMH010000153.1:0-23822 GCA_034666225.1 Myxococcales bacterium | reverse complement strand
ATCTCCGGCGTCTGCGCCGACACCAGCACGGTGGCGCTCAGGTCGAAGGCGCGGGCGGCGAAGGCCACGCCCAGGCCGTGATTGCCGGCCGAGGCTGCGATGATCCTTCGCTTGGGCGTGCGCTCTTCCAGCGCGATGGCGGCCAGGCGGGCGGCGGCGCCGCGCAGCTTGAACGAACCCGTGCGCTGCAGGTTCTCCAGCTTCAGCCAGACGTCGGCGCCGGTGCGCCTTCCCAGCGCGGGGGCCGGGACCAGCGGCGTGACCCGGGTGAGACGTCGAACCCGCTCGGCGACGGCGCCGCCGGTGACGGCGCGCCAGATCTCGGGATCGAACACCCGTTCCATCGGCAGACCCTACCACGAGGCGCGCATCGAATCGGCGCGGCGGACGTCGACGGCGGGGCGGCCGCGCGGTAAACCCTCCGCATGTCGTTCGTCTCGCTGGACCGTCTGGTGGCGCACGGCCACGTCGCGGAGAACCAGGCCGACCGGGTGGCCTTTCTGTGGGACGAGATCCGCCGCCTCAAGCGCGAGAAGAACGCGTTCATCCCTGCGCACAACTATCAGGTGCCCGAGGTGCAAGAGATCGCCGACACGGTCGGTGATTCGTTCGAGCTGGCGGTGCGGGCGCGCGATCTGGACGCCAACCTGGTGGTGTTCTGCGGCGTGCGCTTCATGGCCGAGGGCTGTTACACGCTGGCGCCGCAGCGGCCGGTTTACCTGCCGAGTCTGCAGGCGCTGTGCTCCCTGGCCGAGGTGGACGCCGACGACGTGGCCGAGCGCCAGGAGTTCCTGCGCGCCGCCGGGCGGCGGTTCGCCACCATGACGTACGTGAACACTTATGCCGACGTGAAGGCGCTGTCCGATTCGTGCTGCACCAGCTCGAACGCGGCCCGCATCGCCGACCGGCTGAATGTTCCGGACATCCTGTTCGTCCCCGATCAGAACCTGGCCTATCAGGTGGCGCTGAAGACCAGGCGCATGTACCTGCCGCCGCCCGAGCCGAATCGGTTTCACCCGAAAGAGTACGCCGAGATGATCGAACCGTTGATCCACGAGGGCGAGCGTCAGGGCCTGGTCGGCAACGTGTTCGCCTGGGAGGGCGCCTGCCACGTCCACCACCAGATGACCGTCGCCGACGTGGCCCGCATCCGGCAAGACGACCCGCAGGCGGTGGTGGTGGTCCACGGCGAGGTGAGGCCCGAGCTGCAGAAGATCGCGGACGCCGTGCTGTCGACATCGCAGATGATCAAGTACGTCGAGACCCACCCGGAGAAAACCCGGTTCGCCATCCTCACCGAGTGCGGCCTGGTGGTGCGCCTGGAGCTGGAGCATCCCGAGAAGCAGTTCTACAAGCCCTGCCGCCTCTGCCAGTTCATGAAGGCGACGGATCTGGAGAACGTCTACGAGACCTTGCGCGACGAGCCGCCCGAACGGCGAATCACGGTTCCCGAGGACGTGCGGGTGGGGGCGGCGCGGGCGATGATGAAGATGATCGAGCTGGCGTCGTAGACGTAGACGCGGTCGCTGGCGCGCGACCTAGGCGATGGTCGCCGCCAGATCGTATTCGGCGGTGTGCGTGACGGTGGCGCGAACCAGCGCGCCGGCAGCGGGGGCCGGCGCGTCGCCGGCGTGCTCGGGCAGCGACAGGTAGACCTGACCGTCGATCTCGGGGGCCTGACCTTCGTGGCGTCCCATCAGCAGGTATTCGGATTCGTCCGACGGGCCTTCCACCAGGACCTCGATCGATTGGCCGAGCAGGGCGCGCAGTTTTTTCTTGGAGATGTCGCGCTGGATGCGCAGCAGCTCGCGGCGACGGGCGTCGATCTCTTTCTTGGGGACGCGACCGGGCAGCAGCGCCGCCACGGTGCCCTCTTCGCGCGAGTAGTTGAAGACGCCGACGCGATCGAGGCTGGCCTCGCGCACGAAATCGCACAGGCGGGCAAAGGCCTGGTCGGTTTCGCCGGGATGCCCGACGATGAACGTGGTGCGCAGGGTGGCGCCCGGCACGCGGGTGCGGACACGTTCGCACAGCTGGCGGACGGCGCGCTCGCCGTAACCGCGCCGCATCGACTTCAGCACGTCGCTGTCGATGTGCTGGATGGGGACGTCCAGATATTTGGCCACGCGCGGCTCGCGCGCCATCACGTCCAGCAGGCCGTCGGTGCAGGCGCTGGGATAGGCGTAATGCAGGCGAATCCAGCGCAGGCCGTCGACCTGGGCCAGCTGCGCCAGCAATGATTCCAGCGTGGGAGGCGCGTCGGGATCAAGATCGGTGCCGTAGGTGGTCAGGTCCTGGGCGACCAGGCAGATCTCCTTGGTGCCGGCGGCGGCCAGGGCCGTCGCCTCACGCACCACCGAATCGGGCTGGCGGCTGCGCTGGGGCCCGCGCAGCGTGGGGATGATGCAGAAGGCGCAGGGGCGATCACACCCCTCGGCGATCTTCACGTAGGCGGTGTGGGTGGCCATCGACGGACGGCGCGGGGCGATGTCGTCGTAGAGAAAGCGCGGGGTCTCGGCCACGTGCACGCGGCGCGTGCTGCCGGCTATGGCGTCGGCGATCTGGCCCACCTCGTCGGTGCCGATGAAGTGATCAACCTCGGGCATCTCGTCGGCCAGCTCGCGCGGGTAACGCTGCGACAGGCACCCGGCCACCACCAGACGCCGGCAGGTGCCCGCTTCCTTGTGGCGGGCCATCTCCAAGATCGCGTCGATGGACTCTTGCTTGGCCTCGCCGATGAAGCCGCAGGTGTTGACCACGATGACGTCGGCCTGCTCGGGGGCGGCCACCACGGTATGCCCGGCGTCCGACGTGTGGCCGAGCATGACCTCGGTGTCGACGCGGTTCTTGGGGCAGCCGAGCGATACGAAATGAACGTTCATGGCGGGAAAGCGCGGGAGCTTAGCACGGCGAACGGCCGGGACCCGGCCGCCAGGGTTCCGGCGGCCCTCAGGGAAAGATCAGGACCGCCTGCGGGCCCAGCTGGGCGACCAGCCCATCAATGTGGTGGCGCACGACGTCGCGGCGGGCGACCACCGAGGCGATCTCGGCCTCGGTGAGGATCTCGTAAGGCGCGCCCGCTTCCTCCGACAAGATGCGCTGCAGCGTCGCCGCGCTGATGCGGTCCAGGGCCTGGTAGAGCGACCGCGAGAAGCGCTGCGTTTTCAGCAGCACCTGCCGGGTTTTTTCGTTCCCGGTCGGCTCGACGAAGAAGGACATGGTGTTGTCCATGAAGTAAAGCTGCGTGCCGTCGGGCGAGATCTTCATGTTGCCGCCCGAGTAACGGTCGGGATTGGAGGTCAGAAAATCGAACACCACCAGATCGGACAGCTGGGCGGCGATGGGCCGCTGTTCGACCGGGATGTTCTCTCCCACGGTCAGCCAGGCCGCCATCTGCTGCCGGCCCGGCGCGGTGTCGAAGCCGGAGTCTTTGATCACCGGGATCCAGTACGACGCGGCCCCCAGGGTTTTCCCGGTCGGTCCGAAGATGGTCTCGGCCTGGATGCGCGGCAGGGCGCCCGCGCTGTCGGGGTGCAGGTGGGCGAGCAGTTCGTCACGGCTGACCGCGCGCGGGGCGGCCGGGGGCACGGCGTTGAGGCCCAGGAGCCGGTTCAAACGGTAGGCGGCCACTTCCTTGCGCGGGATGGTCTGCGTGTTGGTCTGGGCCGGCTTCCACGCCGCCCGCGACCCGTCGGCAAAATCCACGCGAAACGACAGCGACGAACCGCCGTGGTTCAACTTGAAGCGGACGATGGGCTGCGTGCGGACCCGCTCCAGCAAAAGTTCATCGGCCATGCCCAGGAAGGTCCCCGCTGATTCCAGGGCCACGCGCAGATCGGGCACCGACGAAAGGTCACGGCGCGGCGTCAGGACAGGTGGCGCCTCGACGGTGGTGCTGGCGTGATGACCGGCCAGGGCGTGCCGGAACTGGCCCAGGCCGCGCGTCCCCACAAAGCCCATCCCGGCCAGCAGCGAACCGGCCAGGCCCAGCTCGATGAGGATGCAAGTTCCCAGGCGCACGAACGATTATTTTATCGCAGCTGGAGGCTGACGGCTCGCCTCCGAGCGCGGGAGGCGTTACCGTAGGTTGAAAACGCGAAAGGACATCATGACGTCAGCGCCTGCGTTTGTTTGCTCGATGTGCCGCAAGCCGATCGCCGTCGGCGGCAAGGTGATCAAGTGTTCGGTCAGCACCTGCAACTCGGGGCGCGTCAAGCTGATGTTCTGTTCGTCGTCTTGCTGGGACAGCCACCTGCCCAACGCCCGCCACCGCAGCGCCTATTTCACCGAGGAAGTCGCCCGCCGCGAGTGATCGGTCAGGGCAAAGCCAGCGCTTTTTCCAGCACCGAGGCGAACTCTTCGCGGCTGGTCAGCCCCAGGAAGGTGCGCACGATCGTTCCGTCGCGGGAGATCAGCACGAACTGCGGAAGAGCCCGAATGCGATAGGCGGCGTTGGCGCGGCCGTCGTCCAGCACCATCGGGTAAGGCGCCGGGTGCTGGCGCAAGAAGGCGCGGATCTCCGCCTCGCTGGTTTGACCGCCGTCGGAGTTGACGCCCAGAAACTCGACGCCGCGCCCGTTCCATTCGTGGTGCAGGCGGTCCATCACCGGGATCATCTGAATGCAGGGCGGACACCAGGTCGCCCAGAAATCCAGCACCACCACCTTGCCTCGCAGCGACGACAGCGCGAACGTGCCCGCGACACTGTCGATGCGCGGCAGTTGAAAATCGGGGGCGGCCAGCCCGCGCTGCATCGGTTTCAACGTGTCCAGGCGGCGGACCGCCCAGACGGCGTTGCCGGCCAGGCCGACTCCGACCACGGTCGCCACCAGCGCCATCGCACCGACCAGACGCGAGCGCGAGGTCGACGACGAAAGTGACGGCGGCGGCGGTGAAACCAGCATCGGCGCCACAGCTGCTTCGCTGGTCACCGCTTCGCTCCCCTCGGGCGGGGCAGGCGTGCGCGTCCGGATCACCAGCAGGGCGTGCACCACCAGCCACAACGTCGCCAGCGCCGCCGGAATGTATCCGACCAGGTCGGGCAGTACGCGCTCGCCGGCCAGGGCGTTCACCGCGCGCGCCATCCCGCGCACGACAAAGAACGGCGTATAGCAAGCGGCGGCCAGCTCCAGATCCTGCGCCGGATCGCGGAAGCGCCCGGCCAGCAGCGTCAGCAGGATGGCCACCGGAATCACCACCGTGGCCGCTTCGTTCAGCTCGTTGGCCCAGACGCCCAGGAGATGGCCGATCGACCCTTGCGACGGCTGGCCCAGGGCCATCACCGCCTCGGCCAGCTGCTGAAAGCGAAAAGCCACCACGCCCACCAGGGTCAAGATCATGGCGTCGCGAATGCCACCGCCCCGTTCGTTCAGCCACAGCAGCGCGGCCCGCGGGGCGGCCAGCAGCCAGCCGACCCGAACCGGAAATTTCCACCAGGCGTCCAAACCAGCTGCGACGTTGTCTTCGGCCACGATCCGGATCTACTTCGCTTCCCGCGTCGCGGCCAGCTTGCGTGCGGCCGTGGCCACGGCGCTGGGGACGTTGCGCGACTTGCCGACACTTTTCAGGTCGTCGGCGTGCAGGTGCGGCAGCAGCTTTAACGACACGGCCAGGGGGCATTTGGGGTTTTGCACCAGGCTCAGCTTGACCGGGTACAGCTTGAGGTATTCGCGGCTGCTTCCGATATAGCGGATCACCTCCTCGGCGACGGCGCGGTTGCCAGCCGCCCGGATCACCTCGGCGTCGGTGATTCCGGGCGAGCGAATGGCCGCCATCGAAACCATCCTGTTCGCGTCGCGCAGCAACGTCTGCCGGCAGTAAGCATTGCCCAGCGTGGCCAGGCGGATCTTTTCGTACAGCTTGAGCTTGGTGAAATCGATGATGGGGCTCTTGCGTTTCTTTTCGGCCTCGGCCGGCGGCAGGCTTGCGGTGGCCTCCACCTCGGCCGCGTGATCCAGGGCGGCGCTGAAAGAACTGTCGGCCCGGGCGACGTCGACCGCCTCGGGATCGGCGGTCACCGCCTGCGCGACATCGTCGAAGGCCGGGATCCCCTCGACCTTGACCCCGGCGCGGGCGACGACGCCGATGGCCTGGTTGACCGCCGCCATCGGGGCGCGCGGGTTGGAGAACAGCTTTGCCACGATGACCGGCCAGCGGACCAGGCGATCGGCGGCAGCGGCGATCAGCGCGGCGCCGTCCGCGTCGACGGCGGCCGCCCATTCAGTGACGGCTTCGTCGGTGGTGGTCGGATCGGCCAGGCGCGCCGCCAGCTCCGCCGGCAAGGCCGCCGCACCAGCGCCGGCGTCAGCGGTTCCGTTCATAGATCAGGGCCAGGCCTTGCAGCGTCAGCATGTCGTCGCACTCGGCGATGCTGGTCGATTCCTTGGCGATCAGCGACGCCAGGCCGCCGGTGCCCACCACGTGGGGCGTGAAATCGACCTCGGCTTTGATGCGCGCCACGATGGCGTCGACCAGGCCCGCGTATCCGAACACCAGCCCCGCCTGGATACTGGCCACGGTGTTGCGCCCCACCGCCACCTTGGGGCGAGCGATCTCCACGCGCGGGAGCTTGGCGGTGGCGTGATAAAGGGCGTCCGCCGACACCAGCAGGCCGGGCGCGATCACGCCGCCCGCGTATTCGCCGCGCGAGGTGATCACGTCGAAGGTGGTGGCGGTGCCGAAATCGACGACGATGGCCCCTTGCGGCCAGCGCTGGTAGGCCGCCACGGCGTTGACGATCCGGTCGGCGCCCACCTCGCGTGGGTTCTCGTAAAGGATGGGCATGCCGGTCTTGGTGCCGGGGCCCACCACCAGCGGTTCGACGTGCAGGTGGCGCTTGCACAGCTGCTCCATCGGGAACAGCGCGGGCGGCACCACCGACGAGATGGCGACCGCGCCGATGGACTTGAGGCTGAGCCCCGCCAGATCGAAGAGCTGGGACAAGAGAGCCGCGTATTCGTCGCCGGTGCGCGAGGCGCGCGTGTCCAGACGCCAGTCGGCGCGCAGGGTCTTCCCGTCGAAAAGACCGAAGGCGACGTTGGTGTTCCCGATGTCGATGGCCAGCAGCACGCCCGTCGATTGTACCAGTGACGGGCGCACCCGGCGTGCGCAGGTGGCCGAGCGGGTCAATTCCCGGTTAGCATCGCCGCGCAGATGCCCGCGCCCAAACCCGCGACGATGCCCGCCCGACAGAGCCGCCGCCTGTTGCAACACCCGCTGCGAACGCTGGCCCTGCTGCTCGGTTTTGCCGGCACGCTGTTCTGTTCGTTCTGGCTGCTGGACTATTTCTATACCGACGCCGCCCAGCACGGGACCAAAGGTCCGCTGCGGCTGTTCGTCGAATTCGATCCGGCCACGCTGCAGAACGCGCTGTCCAACCTGGCCCAGATCATCGCCGCCGTGCTGGGCATCGCCATCACCGTGGTGTCGATCGTGGTGCAGCTGGCCGCCAACCGGTACACGCCGCGCGTGGCGGAGATGTTCTTCCACGATCGCATCAACCTGACGGTGATGGGTTTCTTCGTCGTGGCCTGCGTTGATTCGCTGTGGGTCAGCTTTGCGGTCACGCACGACTATGTCCCGCAGGCGACCATCGTGGTCACCATCGCGGTGGCTACGGCCAGTCTGCTGCTGCTCATCCCCTACTTCGCCTACGTGTTCGACTTTCTCGACCCGGAGAAGGTGATCGCCCGCATCGGCGATCAGACGCTGCGGGCGGCGACGGGCGCCACGGACGGCCGTAACGACCGGCAGGCGATCACCGTCGCCAGCATGGAGCAACTGGCGGACATCGCGGTGAACGCCTTGGGCCAGAAAGACAAGGTGATCGCCTCCGATGCCATCGGCGCCCTGCGCGCGGTGGTGGTCAGTTACCTGCCGGTCAAAGGTGGGCTGCCGGCGGCCTGGTTCGACATCGGTCGCGCTCTGTTGCGCACGCCGGATTTCGTGGCCATGGCGGCCGAATCGATCGAGGACCTGGGGCGGCAGCGGATCTGGCTGGAGTGGAAGGTCTTGCGCCAGTTCCGAGAGGCCTTCGCCGAGGCGCTGAAGAGCCTTCCGGAGATGGCCCATGTGGTGGCCATCGAGGCGCGCTATGTCGGCGAGGCGGCGCTGGCCAGCGACGACCAGGCGGTGGTAGCGACGACGATCAAGTTCATGAACACGTTCCTGCGTCTGGCCTTGAACGCGCGCGACGTGCGGTCGGCTTACAACGTCTTGAACCAGTACCGGCAACTGGCCGAATCGATGATGGCGAGCAACCAGCCCGCCGCGGCCACGCTGGTCAACGTGGCCCAGCACTTCAAATACTATGCCCGGCTGGCCAACGGCATGGGCCTGCCCTTCGTCGCCGAGACGGCGGCCTACGACCTGTGCGCGCTGTGCGAACTGGCCAGCGACCGGCAGGCCCCCTGCCACGACCAGTTGCTGGCGGCGCTGCTGGATCTGGACAAGGAGGCGGAGAACACCGCGCAGGAAAAAGCGCTGCGCGGCGTGCGCAAGGCCCAGGCAAAACTGGCCACGCACTACCTTCTGCGGGGCATGACCAGCCGCGCCCGGGCCATCCACGCCGACATGGCCCTGGAAAAAGCCGAGCGGCTGCGTTCCATCCGCGATGAGCTGATGGCAGTCACCTCGAAAGACTTCTGGGAGATCGTCGACCGCGGGACGAACTTTGACTATCTGAACGACGCCCGCAAAGAAAAGCTGCGCGAGTTCTTTGCCTGGTTCGGGGACCTCGGCGCCAGCGCAGGCCCGGACCGACCGGGCGCCTTCTCCACCTCTGACTCTTGACCGATCTTTCGCCACCCTTCACGATGGCGCGCATGACGAAGCTGACCGTGCTGAGATGGGCTGTGCTGGCGGTGACCGCGGCGGGGTGTGGAGGCGGCCTCAAATACAAGGTCGACGACGCGGCGATGGACAGCGTCGCATCAGGAGATCGCCAGGCGGTGTTCGACGCGCGCCGGGACCTGGAGGTGGCGCAAGGCGATCGCCGCACGGCCGAGAATCAACTGGACTCCGTCAATCGCGACCTGGACATCGCCGACAAGGAAAAGCAACAGGCCAAGCTGGAGATCGAGAAGGCCATCGCCGAGCAGGAAGCAGCGATAAAGTCGCTGGACGAAAATCGCGCCAACGCCGCCAAGCACAACAAAGAGGTCGCCGACCTGGGCATGAAGGTGAGCGAAGCCAAGATCGAATGGCTCAATCAGAAGAGGGACGCCGCCAAGCAGGCGCGCGCCGCCGCGGATGCCCACATCGAGGCCAACACCGCCAAGATCGAGCTGGAGAAGGCCCGCGTCGCCAAGTCGAAGGGGATCAAGACCGCGGAGGCGGTCAATGTCGGCGACTTCGAGAGCCAGTGGAAAGACAAGAACAGTGACTGGGAGTCGGCCAAGAAGGACGCCGCGTCAGAGGAAAAAAGCGCCAAGAAGCTGGAAGAAAAGTGGCAAGATCTTCAGAGCCAACACGCCAAAATGCGCGGGTAAGACGCCCCTCGGCGCACACGCCGCTCGCGGCGGCCCGCCAGCGACCGGTGTGTCCCACCCGAAACGCATGCTAGCCCTTTCGCGCTCCCTTGGTTTAGTCTAACGGGTGGTGCCGAGGCTGAAAGTCTGGGGGTTCATTGAGTAGCGGTGAACGCGAGGCCCTGGTGGCCAATGTCCCTCCGCAAGAACCGCGGAGCACATCGGAGCCGGTGGAGTATGCGCTGCACCCCGAGATCCCGCGCATCCTGGTGGCCGACGACGAGAAGGTGATCCGGGAGATCCTCTCGGACTTTCTCAACATGGAAGGCTACCTGGTCCACACCGTCGAGGACGGCGCGGAGGCCATCAAGGAGCTGCGCCGGCGTTCGTACAATCTGGTCATCTCCGATCTGAAGATGCCGAACATGACCGGCCTCGAGCTGATCCAGAAGATCGCCGAGGAGAGCATCCCCGTCCTCACCGTGATCATGACCGGCTTCGGCACTGTCGAAACCGCCATCGAGGCGATGAAGAAGGGCGCCTACGATTACATCCTCAAGCCGTTCAAGGTCGAGGAGGTCGTCCACATCGTGCAGCGCGGGCTGGACCGCCAGCGCCTGCAGCACGAGAACATCCGCCTCAAGGACGCGCTGTCCATCTACAAGATCAGCGAGGCCATCGCCGGATCACTGTCGGTCGAGACCGTGCTGGATCTGGTCCTGGACGCCACGCTGGACGCGGTCGACGCCGACGTGGTCAGCCTGCTGCTGGAAGATCCCAAGCACGAAGGCTCCTTCGTGGAACGCATGCGCAAGGTGGCCCCGCGCGCCGAGCCCAACGTCGAGGCGCCGGCGCTGAACCTGGACGAGGTCCTCCCCATCTTTCAGGAGGACCGCCCGCTGCTGGTGCACGGCAGCCGGTCGTTTCGGTTCCTGGCTCAGCCGCCCGATCTCAACCGGCGCCTGGTCAGCTTTTGTTCGATCCCGCTGAAGCTGACCGGGCGGATCATCGGCATGCTGAACGCCTACAGCTATACGCGCGGGTCAAAATTCAGCGAGGGCCAGCGCAAGATGTTGTACGTCCTGGGCAGCCGGGCGGCGGTGTCGATCGAAAACGCCCGTCTCTACGAGAACCTGGTCGACGCCAACAAGGATCTCACCAACGCCAACGTGTCGCTGGAAGAGAACTTCAAGCAGACCATCATCGGCTTTGCCCACGCCCTGGAAGAATCCGATCGCTATACGCGCGGCCATTCGGAGCGGGTAGCCATGTACGCGCGACTCATCGCCATCGGGCTGCGCCTGCCGGAGCCCGAGATCGACACCGTCGTCAAAGTCGGTCTGATGCACGACGTGGGCAAGATCGGCATCCGCAACGACAAGCTGAACAAGCCTGGCAAGCTGACCCCTGAAGAGCTGGCCATGTTCCGATCGCACCCCGCCAAGGGGAAACGCATCCTGGAGCCGATCCCGTTCATGCGCGACATTGTCCCCGGTTGTTACTGCCACCATGAAGCATGGGACGGGTCAGGCTACCCGCAGGGGCTGATGGCCGATCACATCCCGCTCATCGGCCGCATCGTGGCCGTCGCCGACGCGTACGACGCCATGACCTCCGACCGCGCTTATCGCAAGGCCCTGCCCCACGAAGTGGCCTGCGGCGAGCTTGAGCGCTGTATCGGCTCGCAGTTCGATCCTGAAATAGTCCCGCTGTTCTTGGCCCAGATCGAAGACTTCCGCCGGCTGGAAGCGGCCGCGGGGCACTTCATCCCACGCTGAAACCGCGGGGATAAAAGGTTCACGGGTCGCCCAAACTGGGCGATAATGTCGCTCTGCCATGCCTAAGCCCCCTCGCTTTCCGACTTCCCTGACGGTGGTGGCGATTGTCTTTGGTTGGCTGATCGCAACGGGCGCGGCGCACGCGGAGGACACCGCCGCCACCGCCGCCGCTCGCGAGCACTATCAGAAGGGAACGGCGTTCTTCGATCTGGGGAAATACCAGGACGCCATCAAAGAGTTCGAGGCTGCCTACGAGGCCAAGAACGATCCGGCATTCCTTTACAACCTGGCCCAGTCGTATCGCCTGGCCGGGAATCCGGAGCAGGCCCTGCGCTTTTACAAGACGTACTTGCGCAAGAACCCCAAGCCGCAGAACCGCGCCGACATCGAGGAGAAGATCGCGCAGCTGGAAAAGTTGGTCGATCAGAAGACGGCGACCCAGACTTCGCCGCCGACGCACACCATCCAGCCGGCGCTGCCCGGCTCGCCGAACCCCGGTGGCCCCAGCGCCCCGACCACGCCGCCGGCGCCGCCCCTCACCAGCACGGCACCGCCCGCGGCGCCCCCGGCGGAGACGCCCCCGGCGCCGCCGCCAACCTGGCCGCCCAGCAACACGTCGCAACCACCGACCGCCCAGCCGTCGCCGTACCCGGGAGCGCTGCCGCCGCCGGCGCCGGCGCCCGAAAAGAAACGAACGTCGGGTCTGCGCCTCACCGGATGGATCTTGGGCGGCGCTGGCGTCGTCTCTGTCATCGTGGGCGCCGCCTACGGCCAGGGCGCGCAGAGCGCGGCCAAGGAAATCAAGGATGCCGCCGCCGCCAACAAGATGTACACGGCGGATCTGGAAGCCGTCGACCAGCGCGGGCGCACTGATCAGACGCTGGAGTTCGTTTTTCTGTCCGTGGGAGCGGTCGCGCTGGCGGGCGGCATCGTCTGTTACTTCATGGGCGCACCGGCAGAGTCGGCGACCGGCGGGCAGGTGTCTTTTCTACCGACGGTCTCGCCGAACGGCGGCTCGGCCAGCCTGCGGGTGACGTTCTGATGCGAACGTCAATCCTAGCTTGGCGTGCTTGGCTGTACCTGTTGTTGGCGGCGGGCCTGGGCGCGGGCGTTTCGTGCACCTACTCGCCTGACTTTGATAACGGCAAGCTGATCTGCGGGGCCAAGAACGCCTGTCCCAAGGGATATACCTGCGTTGCCGGCCACACCTGCGCGAAGGATGGCAGCACCACGTCCACCGGCACCGGGGGCGCCAGCGGAAGCGGGGGCAGGAGTGGCTCCGGCGGCAACGGCTCCGGTGGCAGCGGCCCCGGCGGCAGCGGCCCCCTCACGCGAGACGACCTGGTCGGCACCTGGTCCTATGTGCAGGGTAGCATTCTGACAATCAGCTGCAGCGACGGTCCCCCGCAAAGCAAGGATCTGCAGACCGAGACGCTGGCAATCGCCGCCGGCACGGCTGGCGCCGTCAACACCTTCTTCTATTGCCCGTGGATTCTGGACGTCACCGTCTCGCCTGCCGACGTTTCAGGCAGCATCCGACCCAATCAATCCTGCACCTCCCGCGGCGGCTGCACCGATTTCACCTGGATGGCCCAGTCGTTCGACTTTGTTACCGGCGACGGCGCCACGGCCACGCTGGACGCGACGATTCCCGCCACCTTCAAGGATTACACGAACCCGCTCAAACCCATGGACACGACGGCCTGTCTGCCCACGACCACCGTGTCTCCAAAGACCGGGACGTGCACGCTGACGGTCACCGCGGACCTGACGAAGCAGTGAAGCCAGGGCCCGGTGGGTGTCGCCGAAAACGCGGCCATCGGCATCGCCCACGAAGACGTGTTCGATTCCGCCGCCGCCGTCGGGCAATCGCGCCCCGGCGGTATGGAACCGCGTGTTCGTTTCACGTATAAGAGGAGACCATGAGCGCTGACGGCGCCGCACCTTTACCACCGAACAACCGCATCCCGATCGCCATCGAGGAGGAGATGAAGTCGGCGTTCATGGACTACGCCATGAGCGTCATCGTCTCGCGGGCGCTGCCCGACGTGCGCGACGGTCTCAAGCCTGTTCACCGACGGATTCTTTACACCCAGCACCTGACCAACAACGTCTGGAACCGCGCGTACATCAAATGCGCCCGCGTGGTCGGCGACGTGCTGGGCCGATTCCATCCCCACGGCGACAGCGCCGCTTACGACGCCCTGGTCCGCCTGGCCCAGGACTTTGCCATGCGGTACACGCTGATCGACGGCCAAGGAAACTTCGGCTCGATCGACGGCGATCCGCCCGCCGCTTACCGGTACACCGAATGCCGCATGGAACGCATCGGCGGCGAGCTGCTGGCCGACATCGACAAGGAGACTGTCGATTTCCAGCCCAACTATGACGACAAGGAGGTCGAGCCGAGGGTCCTGCCGGCGCGCTTTCCCAACCTCCTGGTCAACGGCGCGTCGGGCATCGCGGTCGGCATGGCCACCAACATCCCGCCCCACAACCTGGGCGAGATCGTCGACGCCGCCATCGCCCTGGCCAAGAACCCCGACATCACCATCGACGAGCTGTGCGAGATGGTCCCCGGCCCGGATTTTCCGACGGGCGGGTTCATCTGCGGGCGCGGCGGCATCCGCTCCGCCTACGAAACCGGTCGCGGCGCTCTGCTCATGCGGGCCCGCACCGCCATCGAGGAGCACCCCAAGACCGGGCGCAAGTCGATCGTGGCCACGGAGATCCCCTACCAGGTCAACAAGGCCAAGCTGATCGAAAAAATCGCCGAGCTGGTGCGTGACAAGCGGGTCGAGGGGATCTCCGACATTCGCGACGAATCCGACCGCGACGGCATGCGCGTGGTCGTCGATCTCAAGAAGGACGCCGTGGCGGAGGTGGTGCTGAACAACCTCTGGAAGATGACGCCGCTGCAGGAATCGTTCGGGATCAACATGCTGGCCATCGTCGAGGGCCGGCCGCAGATCCTGTCGCTGAAGCAATCGCTGCAGCACTTCATCGCCCACCGACGGGACGTGGTCACCCGGCGGACCATGTTCGATCTCCGCCAGGCGCGCGAGCGGATGCACATCCTCGAGGGCCTGAAGATCGCCGTCGACAACATCGACGCGGTCATCGACCTCATCCGTTCGTCGAAGGACACCGAAGCGGCCAAGTCCGGCTTGATGGAGAGCTTTGACCTGTCGCCCCGCCAGGCCCAGGCCATCCTGGACATGCGCCTGGCCAAGCTGACCGGCCTCGAGCGCGACGCCCTGATCGCCGAGATGAAAGAGGTGGCCCTGACCATCGCCCGCCTGGAAGACATCCTGGGCAACGAGACGGTCATGATGGCCCTGATCGTGTCGGAGATGGAGGCGGTCAAGACGCAATACAACGACCCGCGCCGCACCGAGATCATCGACATCGCCGCCGACATCGACATCGAGGACATGATCGCCCCCGAGGAGATGGTCGTCACTGTCACCCACGGCGGCTATGTCAAACGCAACCCCAAGACGCTGTACAAGGCGCAGCGCCGCGGCGGACGCGGCATCACGGGGGCGGCCACCCACGAGGAAGACTTCGTGGCCCAGCTGTTCGTGGCGTCGACGCACGACACGCTGCTGATGTTCACCAGCCAGGGGCGCGCCTATTCCAAAAAGATCTGGGAGGTCCCGCAGGCCGGCCGCACCGCCAAGGGCAAGGCCTTCGTCAACCTGATCCCGCTGCAGGAAGGCGAGCGCGTGGTGGCCCTTTTGCCCGTGCGCGAGTTCTCCGAGGGGGCGTTCGTTGTGATGGCCACCCGCGCCGGGCTCATCAAGAAAACGTCGCTGAACCTGTTCGGCAACATCCGCAGCTCGGGGATCATCGCCCTGTCGATCGTCGACAATGATGCCCTGGTCGGCGTGCGCATCACCGAGGGGGCGGCCGACCTGCTCCTCGGCACGCGCAACGGCTGGGCCATTCGTTTTCGCGAGGAGAACGTCCGACCCATGGGCCGCACCGCGCGCGGCGTGCGCGGCATCCGCCTGCGCGACAGCGGCGACGAGGTGGTGGGCATGGCGGTCATCCCGCGCGACGCCCCGGCCACGCTGCTGACCGTGTGCCAGAAGGGCTATGGCAAACGCACGCCGACGTCCGATTACCCGACCAAGAACCGCGGCGGTAAAGGCGTCATCACGATCAAGACCAGTGAACGGAACGGCAAGGTGGTCGGCCTGCGCATCGTCACCGACGAAGACGATCTCATGCTGATCACCAACGGCGGCAAGCTGATCCGCATGCCGGTGGCCGGCATCCCCACCATCGGACGCAACACCCAGGGCGTGCGCCTGATTCGCCTCGAGACCGACGAACAGGTGGTGGCCATGGAGCGCATCGCCGAAAAGGAAGAAGGCGAGACCGAAGTCTCGCCCGAGGTGGCCGCCGCCCGCGCCGAGCTGCAGAGCGAACCGCTGGCCGAGGAAGATCTGGGCGAAGAAGCCGCCGCAGACGCCGAGGACGAGGACGACGTCGACGACGAGCCGGGCGACGACGAAGGTGAGCCCGGCGCCAACGGCGAAAAAACCGAAACATGAAACCCCAAACGAGCTGACATGGGCACAGAAGGCACCCCCAAACGTCCCATGTCCGAAGCGCTGTTCGCGCGCGCCTCCCTGGTTTTCCCGGGCGGCGTGAACTCGCCGGTGCGCGCCTTCAAGGCGGTGGGGGGAACGCCGGTCTTCATCCAGAGCGGCGTCGGGCCGTACGTCAACGACGTCGACGGCAACCGCTATGTCGACTTCATGGGCTCGTGGGGGCCGCTGATCCTGGGTCACGCCGATCCTGACGTCATCGCCGCAATCGTCCACACCGCGGCCTCGGGGACCACCTTCGGGGCGCCCACCCCGCGCGAGACCGAATTCGGCGAGCTGATCCAGGTGATGGTCCCGTCGATCGACAGGTTGCGCCTGGTGTCGTCGGGGACCGAAGCGACCATGTCGGCGCTGCGTGCCGCCCGCGGCTTCACCGGGCGGCCCAAGATCATCAAGGTCGACGGCGGCTATCACGGCCACGCGGATCTGTTGCTGGCGTCGGCGGGTTCGGGTGCGCTGACGCTGGGCATTCCCGGGTCGGCCGGCGTGTCGGCGTCGGCGGTGGCGGACACCATCGTCGTGCCGTTCAATGACCTGGACGCCATGCGGGCCGCCCTGGAGGCCAACAAGAAGCAGGTGGCCGCCATCATCGTCGAGCCGATCCCCGCCAACATGGGTGTGGTCATGCCCCGCCCCGCCTACCTGCCCGTCTTGCGAACCATGTGCGACGAGCACGGCACGCTGCTGATCTTCGACGAGGTGATCACCGGCTTCCGCGTCGCGCGCGGCGGTGCCCAGCAGCTGTTCGGCGTTCGCCCCGACCTGACCTGCCTGGGCAAGATCGCCGGCGGCGGCCTGCCCCTGGGCATCTACGGCGGGCGGCAGGACGTCATGGAGACCGTGGCGCCGATGGGCCCGGTCTACCAGGCCGGGACCTTGTCGGGCAATCCGCTGGCCGTCGCCGCCGGCCTGGCCACGCTGAAAAAGCTCGACGACCGGTCGTATCAAACCCTGGACACCCTGGGCCGCGCGCTGGAGGACGAGCTGTCGCGCGCCGTGCGCCGCACCAGCGCCCGGGCCCGGGTCCAGCGCGTGGGCTCCGCCTTCACGCTGTTCTTCACCTCCGAAGAGGTGGTCGATCTGGCCAGCGCCAAGAAGTCGAACACCTCCCATTACGCCAAGTTCTTCCACGGCATGCTCGACCGCGGGTTCCTGCTGCCACCGGCGCAGTTCGAAGCCGCCTTCCTGTCGCTGACCCACACCCTGGAACACGTCGAAGCCTTCACCACGGCCGCACGCGAGGTGCTGGGGACCATCACCGGTCAGACCACGCTGACGCCCGGCCGCTCGTCGCCGCCTTCGGGCGGCTGAACGCCCTCTCGCCCGCCCGTTCCAGTTGATTTTGGGCCGCCGCCGTGGTACCGGAACGCCGCCCATCGACCGTGACGTGAAAAATATGTGGCGGATCGCCGGCACCACCGGCGCCGTTGGAATCGAGATCGCTGTTGCCATCGGCATCGGCTATTTCGGAGGGAACTATCTAGACAGAAAATTCGGAACCGCACCCTGGCTCCTGTACGGGGGCCTCCTCGCCGGCATCGGCGCCGCCATCAAGGCGCTGGTCAGGGTAACGCGGTATTACCGGCGCAATTTCGGAGACGACCAGGCGACAACGACAGATGCAGCTCCCCCAGATAAAAAAGATTGAACGCGCCAACCTGGTGCTGGGCGCCGCCATCACCAGCGGCGCCGGCTTGCTGTGGGGCGCGCCCGGGATGCTGGCGGCTGGCGTGGGAGCGGCCATCGGCTGCCTGAACTTCTGGTCGATCACCCGCCTGGCCGGCCGAGCCGTGGCGCGCGTGCAAAGCGGCGCCACCGGTGGTCAGGCCGCCTTGCTGGGCGTCGGCCTGGCCCTGAAGATGGCCGCGCTGTTCGTGATGGTCTGGGCCGCGGTGCGCGTGGCCCACCTGACCGTGCTGCCGTTTTCACTGGGCCTGTCGGTTTTCGTGGCCTCGATCTTCCTGGTCAGTCTCACCCAGCCCGGTCCGGCCGCGCCGGATCAGCAGCCAGAGGCACAGCAATAGTCATGGGCCCGCACGTCACATGGTTCGATTTCTTGCCCGGGTACGAGACGCTGAAGCACAACCTGCAGATCTATCTCGGCCGCGAGTGGACCTGGCAGATCTTCCAGGCCACGCACTTCCAGATCGACCACATCATGGGCGCCCTGCTGGTGGTGGTGTTCCTGCTGTTCGGCGCCTCGCGCTATGCCGCCGCCGTCAGCGGCGCGGGTGACGCCGGGCTGGTGCCACCGCCGCGCTTTGGCCTGCGCAATCTGTTCGAGATGCTGTCGGACACCATCTTCGGCCTGATGGTCAGCGTGATGGGCGAAAAAGAAGCGCGCCGCTATCTGCCGCTGGTGGGGACACTGTTCTTCTTCATTCTGTTTTCGAACCTGCTGGCCCTCATTCCCGGGTTCTTGCCGCCCACCGACACGCTGAAGACCAACCTGGGCCTGTCGGTGATGGTCTTTCTGCTGACGCACATCTTTGGCGTGCGGGCCCACGGCATCAAGTACTTCAAGCATTTCCTGGGGCCGCTGTGGTGGCTGGCGCCGCTGATGTTGCCGATCGAACTGATCAGCCACATCGCCCGCCCCGTCTCGTTGGCCATGCGTCTTCTGGGTAACATCGCCGCCGACCACGCCGTGGTGCTGGCCTTCTTTGCCGTCATCCCTTTTCTGGTTCCGGTTCCATTCCTGGTGATGGGCGTGTTTGTCTCCGTCGTCCAGGCCGTGGTCTTCTCGCTTCTTTCCACCGTGTACATTGGTTCCGCAGTCGCTCACGAAGAGCATTGATCACCATCCATCGATCACCATTCCACTTGCAGGGAGCTTCCTCATGCGCCGCACGTCCAAGCTGTTCGCCACACTCTCCACCCTCGGCACCCTTGCCCTGATCCTGCTGGTCAGCAGCACCGCGTTTGCCCAGTCTGCAGACGCGGCCCGCATGGACCGCGACAAGTGGCTTGGCATCGCCGCCGCGCTGGCGATCGGACTCTCTGCCCTGGGCGGCGCCATCGGTCAGGGGCGCGCCGCCGGTTCGGCCCTGGAAGGCATCGCCCGCAACCCGCAGGCCTCGGGGAAGATCTTCGTCCCCATGATCGTCGGTCTGGCGCTCATCGAATCGCTGGTCATCTACGGTCTGCTCATCGCGTTCCAGCTGTTCGGCAAAATCGGCTGATCGGCTGACCGGAACAGCGGCGTTCGCCCCGTCGGTCCCGTAGACTGACGAAAAACCATGGCTATCTCTTGCGGCATCGTCGGCTTGCCCAACGTCGGCAAGTCGACGTTGTTCAACGCGCTGTCGGCGGCTGGCGCCGCCGTGGCGAACTATCCCTTCTGCACCATCGAACCGAACGTCGGCGTGGTGCCGGTGCCCGACCGGCGACTGGACGCGCTGGTGGCCCTGTACCATCCGAAGTCGGTCGTGGCCGCCACCGTGAACTTCGTCGACATCGCGGGCCTGGTGCGGGGCGCGTCGAAGGGCGAAGGCCTGGGCAATCAGTTTCTGGCCAACATTCGCGAGACCGACGCCATCGCCCACGTGGTGCGCTGTTTTGAGGATGACAACATCGTCCACGTCGACAGCCGCATCGATCCGTTGGCTGATGTCGGAACGATTGATACGGAACTGTGCCTGAAGGATCTGGAGACCGTCGACAAGCGCATCGACCGCGCCAAAAAAGCGTTGAAGGGTCCAGCGCCAAAAGAAGAGAAGCTGATTTTAGAATTGTGCGAACGCGTGCGCGCCGGGCTGGACGCCGGCAAGCCGGCTCGCGCCCAGGGGCTGACCGCCGACGAGCAGGCGCTGCTGCGCGAGACCAGCCTGCTGACGCTGAAGAAGGTCTTCTACGTCGCGAACGTCGCCGAAAAGCAGCTTGCCAATCCCGACGTCGAGCCGCACGTCAAGGCGCTGAAGGCCCATGCCGCCGCCGAAAACGCGCCGGTGGTCGTCATCTGCGCCGCCGCCGAGGCCGAGATCGCCTCGCTGGACGCCGCCGACCGGCCGGCCTTTCTGGAGACGCTGGGGCTCAAAGAGCCCGGCCTGAACGCCGTCGCCCACACCGCGTACAAGCTTCTGGACCTCATCACCTTCCTCACCGCCGGCGAAGACGAATGCCGCGCCTGGACCGTCAAACGCGGCGCCCGGGCCCCTCAGGCGGCCGGCGTCATCCACACCGACTTCGAACGCGGCTTCATCAAGGCCGAAGTGATCTGGTGGGAAGACCTGATCAAGTACGGCTCCGAAGCCGCCTGCCGCACCAACGCCAAGCTGGCCCTGGAAGGCAAAGACTACGTCGTCCGCGACGGCGACGTGATCCACTTCAAGTTCAACGTGTGACGCTCGCGCCGCTCACTCGCGAAAGGGGCCTGCTGGCCCCTCTCGCGGGCTCTCCCCTGCGCTTCTCGCAAGGTGACCCGCGCGGGCAGAGCCCGCGCTCCCGACGAAAATAGCGGCGCCGAATGCTCAGCCTCTCGCAAGGTGACCCGGCCGAGCAAAGCTCGGCCTCCCGACGAAAATAGAGGGGCACCCGGATCTGGCTGGTGACCGGACGCGCGAACGTCGAGTCGCGGCCCTCCCTTTCTTTTTCCCTCTCCCCGCCTGGCGGGGAGAGGGTCAGGGTGAGGGGTCCGCATGACCCGGCAACCGTTCGTTTGTCGCACCGACAACAAAGGGCATGGCTGCCCTTCAACTCGCTCGCCGTCGTCAACTCCGTCACAGATCGACCGACGCTGAAGCGGCGCTCTGGTCTCTCTTGCGTGGCCGCCGCCTGGGCGGATTCAAGTTTCGCCGCCAGTACCCGTGCGGACCCTTCATCCTCGACTTCTTCTGTCCGGCGCGACGCCTCGCCATCGAGCTCGACGGCGGACAGCACTTCGAGGCCAGCGCCGCTGCGTACGACACCCGACGCAGTCGTTTCCTGGCCATGAGAGGCATCAGCGTGCTGCGCTTCGCCTCGGACCAGATCTTCCGCGAGACAGAGGCAGTTCTGATGACGATCGCATTCGCGCTCGGCGCGTACGGCCCCTCACCCTGACCCTCTCCCCGCCCAGCGGGGAGAGGGAAAACCTTGGGGGCAGGCGCTCCCCTCCGCACGCACCGCGCTTCCTTGATCGCGGCTGCTTCCTTTGGCCGCGCCCCTCAAGCGGGTCGCGCCGCTCAGGCATTCTTTTTCCCTCTCCCCGCCCAGCGGGGAGAGGGTCAGGGTGAGGGGCCGCCGCCGACCCTAAAATCGGTTGGTCACGGCCAGGAACGTCATCTTGTCGTTGGTGCTGCGCAGTCGCGCCGACAGCGTGCGGACGAACGTCCACAGCAGGTCGTAAGCCAGGTCGCGATCGACGAAGAGCAGGTCTTCCATGTCTTCCTTGCGGATCACGAACAGGCGGCAGGCTTCGTGGGCGCGGGCGTCGGCGCTGCGTGGGAAGTCGTCGATGAGGGCCATCTCGCCGAAGTAGGTTCCCGTCTTCAGCACCGCCAGCGCCTCCTCGCCCATGCCCGGGACCGTGCGGCTGATGCGGACGGCGCCGTCCAGGATCAGGTACATCTTGTCGCCCTGCGCGCCCTCGGCGAAGATCACGTCGTCGGCGGCGTAGCTCTCCTCCAGCCCCAGGCTGGCGATGCGGCGCAGATAGCTCGGCTGCAGCCCCTCGAACAGGTTGATCCGCGATAGCAACTCAAGCGCCTGCTCGGGCGGGATCGATGTTCCGACCACGGGTGGGCGAACCGGGGCGGCGGCGACGGGCTCAGCCTCGGCTGGGCCCTCGTGCTCGCGGAAATCCAGGTCGTCACCCGGAGGATTCTCGGGGGGATTTTCGTTCACGGCGCCATTATGCCGTCCTGCCCCGCGTCCCTCAATGGGCCAGAAACCGCTCCGCATCGATGGCCGCCATGCAACCGGTGCCCGCCGCGGTGACGGCCTGGCGGTAAACGTGATCCGCCACGTCACCGCAGGCGAACACGCCGGGGATCTTCGTGGCCGTCGATCCCGGCTTGGTCAGCAGGTATCCGGCCGGATCCATCTCCAGCATCCCCACAAAAAGCTGCGAGTTTGGCTGGTGCCCGATGGCGACAAACACGCCGCCCACCGGCATCGTGCGCAGCTCGCCCGAACGAGCATCGCGCAGCCGCACGCCCGTCACCCCCGGCCGCGGCAGCTCGCCCAGGATCTCGTCGACGATCACGTTGGTGATGAATTCAATCTTGGGATTGCGCCGCGCCCGTTCCAGCATGATCTTCGACGCGCGAAACTCCTCGCGCCGGTGCAATATGGCGACCTTCGGCGCGAACCGGGTCAGAAACGTCGCCTCCTCCATGGCCGTGTCACCGCCGCCCACCACCGCCAGCTCGCGCCCGCGAAACAGGGCGCCGTCGCAGGTGGCGCACGCCGACAGACCGTAATTCTGGAACTTCTTCTCCGAAGGGATCCCCAGCCACTTCGCCGAGGCGCCCGTGGCGATGATGACCGACTCCGCCGACAGATCGCCGTCCGTGCTCTTGATGTGAAACGGCCGGCTCCCCAGCTCCACCGCTGTCACGTCCGAGGTCCGGATGCGCGTGCCGAAGCGCTCGGCCTGCGCCTTGAACAGCTCCATCAGCTCGGGCCCTTGCACGCCCTTGGGGAAGCCCGGGTAATTTTCCACCTCCGTGGTGATCATCAGCTGACCGCCCGGGATGGTCAGCGGCTCGATGGAGGCGCCCCCGCCCTCGAACAGCACCGGCTCCAGATTGGCGCGCGCCGCGTAGACGGCCGCCGTGTACCCCGCTGGACCTGAACCGATGATGGCAACCTTGGCGTGCTCGACAGACGACATGACTCCTACTTCCTTTCCAAGATCCTTTTCCTATTTAGGTGGGCAAAGGGCAATCGGTTTCACGCCCGCCCCCGCCTGGCCCTTGATGCCGCTCCGCGCTTCCACAGCCCGCTGCGCCCGCCCCGTTTTTCTTCCAGCCGCACCGCCCGAATCTCCACGCCCCGCTCGGCGCCCTTGATCATGTCATAAACCGTCAGCGCCGCCGCCGCCGCCCCCACCATCGCCTCCATCTCCACGCCGGTGCGGTCAAACGCCCGCACCGTCACGGCGATCCGCACGCCCGGCAACGCCGCGTCAGCCGTCAGCTCGACCTCCGTGCCCACCACCCGGACCGGATGACACAGCGGGATCAACTCCGCTGTCCGCTTCACCGCACCTATTGCCGCGATTCGCGCCGTCGCCAAAACATCACCTTTGTTCTTCGCACCGGTTCGGCTTTGGATGAGCGCCAGCGTGGCAGGTTTCATCCGAACCGCCGCGCTGGCCGTCGCCGCCCGTGCCGTCTCCGGCTTTTCGCCGACGTCGACCATGCGCGCCTGACCCCGCTGGTCGACGTGCGTGAGGCGCGCGCGCGGCGGCATCTACTCGACGGTGACGCTCTTGGCCAGGTTGCGTGGCTGGTCCACGTCATTCCCCTTGGCCAGGGCGATGGCGTAACTCATCAGCTGCAGCGGCAGCACGGTCAGAAACGGCTGCAACAGCGCCGGCGCGTCGGGAATGCTCAGCACGCGATCGCACAGCCCGCCGATCTGGGTGTCCCCGCGCGTGGCCACCGCGATGATGTGCCCGTTGCGCGCCCGCACCTCCGAAAGATTCGACAGCACCTTGTCATAGCCGGGGCCCTGCGGCGCGATGACCACCACCGGCACACCGTCGTCGATCAGCGCAATCGGCCCGTGCTTCATCTCGGCCGCCGGATACCCCTCGGCGTGGATGTAGCTGATCTCCTTGAGCTTCAGCGCGCCCTCGAGCGCCACCGGGAAGTTGTAGCCGCGTCCCAGATACAGGAAATTCTTCGCGTCCACGAACGCTTCCGCGATTCGCTCTACCTCCGACGCGCGGTCGAGTATCGACTGTATCTGGTCTGGCAGGTGTTCGAGCGCTTGCGTGATTACCCGGCCCTGCACGACAGACATCGTGCGGA
>JAXDMH010000152.1:0-6026 GCA_034666225.1 Myxococcales bacterium | reverse complement strand
CACCACTCCCTCGCCCCGCGCAGCGGGGAGAGGGCGAAGGGTGAGGGGTCCCGCGGGTACAGAGGCGAGGAAGAACGGAGCCGGACCAACCATTCAACCTTTCAAAATCCCTGCGATGACGTACTAGTTGGGGGGCTGGACGAGGCGCTTGCGCAGGGCAACCATGCGTTGCTTCAGCACGTCCGCTTCGCGGGCCACCTCGGGGAAATCGTCGTCGCGGGCCGCCTCGAACAGGGCGCGCGCCGCATCGGAGAGCTCTTGCAGGCGCGATTCCGCCAGCGCCACGGCGGCACGGTCTGCCTGGCCGCCAGCCAGATGCACATTGACCTCTCCCGCGGCCTTTCCCAGCGCCGCGAAGCTGTTCATGTGTTCTTCAAGACGCTGCATGCGCTGCTGGATCTCGACGGCGAACGCCGCCAGCGGCTCCAGCGCCGCCTGCTGGCGCTCCTGCATGTTGCCCATCGCGGTGGCCAGCGCCCGCAGCCGTTCGGCCAGTCGTTCCGGCAGGGTCAGCGCCTCGTTCAGCTCCGCGGCGGCCCGCGCGATGTTCTTGTCCGAGTTCAATCGAATCTTGCGCGACGACCGGGAGATGGCCTCCAGTCGAACGATCTCCTCTTCCAGCGCTTCTGCGGCGCGCACCATCTCCGGCACCGGCTTGTCGGACTTGGACATGGACCGCAGTCTAGCCGCTTCCACCGTCCCTGCGCTTTTGACAGTTACTGGCCGGGCGCCAGGTCTGCCGGCGCATCGACGGCGCCGGCGCCGCCGTCTGAAACGTCCGCGCACATCATCATTCGGCAGGCCAGTCCCGCCGTGCAGGCCGTTGCGCCGCCGCCCGAGCAGCAGGCCTGCCCCAGTGCGCCGCACACGCCACAGGTGCCCGGCATGCGCATGCTGGACAGGCGTCCCGCGCAGCCAAAGCCGGTCTCGCAGGTGCCTGTGTTCCCGGTCCCGCAGCACGGTTGTCCGGAGGCGCCGCAGGTGCCGCACTGGTTGGTGGTGGCCGTCAGCAGGCACGAGAAACCGGTGGTGCACGGCGACGTGCCGCCGTCGCCGCCGCCGCTGCCCGAGCAGCAGAGCTGTCCGGTTCCACCGCAGGGGCTGCACATACCGGGCATGCCCATGTTGTCGTCGCGTCCGGCGCAGGCGAAACCCGCCGAGCACGAGCCGTTGTTTCCGGTGCCGCAACAAGGCTGTCCGTCGCCGCCGCAAGCCCCACACTGGCGGCCCATGGCCGCGATCAAGCACGACAGCCCCGACGTGCATTGCGTGATCCCGGCGTCGGCGCCGCCGCCCGTCGAGCAACAGGCTTGCCCGGTCGCCCCGCAGGCGCCACACATCCCGGGCGTTCCCGTGTTGTCGTCGCGGCCGGCGCAGCCGAGCCCTGGCGTGCAGGAGCCATTGCCGCCCGTGCCGCAGCAGATCTGGCCGGAGGCACCACACGCGGAGCAGCGGTCCCCGGCCGGCGAAACAACGCAACTGAGACCCGTGCTGCACGACATTCCGCTGTCGCAGCACGGTTGATTGGCGCCACCGCACGCGCTGCAGGTTCCGGCGCCACCGTCCACCTGACCACCACAGACGAAACCGGACTGGCAATTGTCGCCTTCGCAGCAGGCCTGGCTCGCTCCGCCGCAGGTGTCGGTGCACATGCCGTTGTTGTTTCCAGGCGGGTCGTTGCAGCTGAGTCCCGCGTTGCACGGGTTGCCGTTTCCGCAGCAGCGCTGCCCCTTGCCTCCACACGGCAGACAGGCGTTGACGGTGGCGCCGCCGTCGGCACCGGCGGCTCCCAGGCAGGACAAGGTCGCCTGGCACTGGTTCTGCCCGTTGCCCTGGCAGCAATCCTTGTTTATGGCCCCGCAGGCACGACAAAACCCGGCGTCACAGCGCGTGCCGCTGGCTGTGCAGAACTGCGCGCCTGCTCCATCCCCGGCGTCCGGGTCATTGTTCACGCCGCCGCAACAGAGTCCATTGATGCCGCCGCAAGGATGCCCGCCGTTTTCGCACGCTCCGGCGGTGCAGGTGCCGGAGACGCCCGTTCCCGTGCAGGCCTTGCCGGCGCCCACACAAACGCGCACGGTCCCACCGCCGTCGGCGGCCGTGGGAACGCAGCAGCCGCCCCCGCTGCAGGTATTCCCGCCGCAGCAAGGCTGGCCGGACGCACCGCACGTCAATGAACCGCTGCCGCCACTTCCACCGCCGCCAGCGCCGCCGCTGCCACCGTTGCTGTTCGATTTGCCGCCGCAAGAGAAGCATGCAAAGCAAGCAAAGGTCATCATGACCAGCAGCCCGACCGTCGCGCGCGCGATGCCTCGTGATGCGCACTTACTTTCGGTGGCACGTCCAAACAAAAAATCGAGCGACGGTGTTTTCATGAGCTGAAATGCCTTCTTTGCGCACTCGTCAGGAATTCCGATGGCAGGCAGACCAATGGCCATATGTTCTCGATTCCCGAGAGTGCGCGGAAAGATCGATTTGAATCGGCGATAGCCGATGGGCGCGGGGGTCACCGCCCTTTGTCACCGGTGATTGCCGGCAACCCATCGATACGGGATCAATTGCGGGATATCTTCACCAGCGAATGCTTTGATACGGGATCAATTGCGCGATTGTTCCCGGGCGCCACCGTCAAGACGATCTCCGGCACCGGGTTGCCGACCTCGAGCACCGGGCGGAATGCATTCTCATCCGCGCCTTGGCGGAAGTAGATGCCGTTTTAGAATTGATCGTTCGCAACGCAGGCGCCGCCGCCACGGCGTCTCTGTCGCCGTGGCGGACAGCCGCACGTGCGGTTGGGATGTATCGGTGCGTATCAGAGACGGTCCGGCGCTCTATTCCGGTATCACCTGCCCGGTGCCGCCCATCTCCTTGGGCAGATCTTTTTGTTTGGGCAGACCATCGCGCATGGGCAGCACGCTTTCTTGATAGTGAACGTGGACATCCGGCTGGAACGGGAACCGGGGAAGCATCGCCGCGTAGACGTCGATCAATCCCCACTGAGGATGCTCGGTCATCAGATGGCCGCCGCACGCCTTGCACCATTTTCGGAAACTGTTGGCGGACTTGCTGTACGTCCCGATCTGGTCAGCGCCCTTGGTGACCTTGACGGCCTCCGGTTTCCACAACGTGAAGGCGTTGACGGGACCGGCGCTCCACGTCCGGCACGAATCGCAGTGGCAATAGCCCATTCCTGCCGGTGCGCCGCTGACGGCGATCTCCACGGCCCCGCAAAAACATTTCCCTTGATACGTCTCGTCCTTGCTCATGGTCGCTCTCCTTTCGAAACTCAGAGGGACAACGCTATCGGACAACGATATCGGACAACGCTATCGATCGATGGGCTTGCCCGAAAGGGGCGGATCCGACACAGTTCAGGGCTGATCCGGCCACATCATGATTGACGTCGTCGTCGTCCTGCTAGAGCGCGCCCTGCCCTCGACCTCGCTGGCACCGGTCGAGATCTTCAGCATGGCTGGCGTCCTGTGGCAGACCCTGTGCGGCCAGACACCGGCGCCCCAGTTCCGGGTCCGCACCGTCTCGCTGGACGGACGTCCCACCCAGCACGCCATCCCGGTGGGCCTGCAGCCCGAGGGCGCCCTGGCCTCCGTGCGGCGCGCCGACCTGATCATCGTCCCCACCGCAGAGTTCAACGTCGACGACTCATGCCGCGCCAACGCGGTCCTGTTGCCGTGGCTGCGACGCTGGCACACCCGTGGCGCCAGCATCGCCGGCATCTGCACCGGCGTGGCGCTGCTGGCCGAGACCGGGCTTCTCGACGGGCGGACGGCGACCACCCACTGGGCGATGGCCTCCGACATGCGGCGGCGTTACCCGCGCGTGCACTGGCAACCAGAGCGCTTTGTCACCGAGTCCGGCCGCCTTTTCTGCGGCGGCGGGGTCTATGCCGCCATCGATCTCAGTCTGTATCTGGTCGAGAAGTACTGCGGACACGAGGTGGCTGTCGAGACGGCCAAGGCGTTGCTGCTGGAGACGCCGCGCATGTGGCAGTCGGAATACGCCGCGGCACCGCCGCGTTCGGCGCACGACGACGACGGGATTCAAAAGGCGCAGGCCTGGCTGGTCCAGAATTTCAAGCGCCCGGTGCGGCTGGAAGAGATCGCGAAACATGTGGCGATGAGCCCCCGCACGTTTGCCCGCCGCTTTACCTCGGCCACCGGCCAGGCACCCCTGGCTTATCTCCATCGCCTGCGGATCGACGCCGCCCGCCACCTGCTGGAGACGCGCCAGAAAAGCGTCGCCGAGGTCAGCCTGGCCGTCGGCTATGAGGACATCGCTTTCTTCCGCCGGCTGTTCAAACGGCACACGGGCAGCGCCCCGCGCGCCTATCGGACCCGCTTCGGCCCCAAGGCAGGCGCCGGCGCCAGCGCGAGAACACCACTGCGCGCGGGCATCTCGGCGGCCTGACCACAGTCACGGCGCCGACGCGGCCAGGCCGTCGGCCCATTTCTGAACGCAGGCGAGTTCGCCCGGGGACAGCGCTCCGCCGATGATGGGCATGGCCCGGCCGCAGGGCGCGGTCGGCTTCAGCTTGTCCAGGAAGAGACCGGTCGCCGGTTGGGTCTTGTTCAGATAGTTGAGGCCCTTGCCTGCGCAGGCGTTGGTCTCGGGCGCGATGGTAGGCGGCCCGTTTCCCACCAGTTTCTTTTCCCAGCCGGGCGTCACCATGTCAAAGCCACCGCCGGCCACCGGCGTGATACTGGACGCGTGGCAAAGGCCTGTGCAGCTGTGCCTGCTCAGGATCGCCGGCACGGAGCAATTCGCCGGCGGCGTGTCGGCGTCGGAGCCGGCGTCGCTTCCGCCGCTTCCGCCTTGTCCACCGCTGCCGCCGGCCGGCTTGCTGCCAGCCACGGCCAGGAAATTCTCCGACGACACCACCGCCGCGATCAACGCGCGCAGGTTCAGGTCGGCGCCCGTGAAGGCGACCTGAATGCCGGGATCGGTGTCCGCCGGCGAATCGGCAGCGGGCAGCCCGTGCGCGAACCCGGACCAGTAACTTCCAAAGCAGGTCTGCACCGCGGGGTTCTCGGCCAGAATGGCGCCCAGCTCGACGGGACCGTCATAAGAGGCCTCCGCGCCCAGACCGTTCTGCAAGATGCCCTTCAGGTCCAGCGGGTGCTTCCTGTCGTCGACGGTTCGTGCTCGCCCGAGATCGTCAAAGCCTTCAAACGGAAAGCCCAGCGCGTTCAGCTCGAACCCGTAATGGCACATGACGCAAGGGACGTTCCCGCTGATGCCCGCCGTGACGGTTGCAAAGAACTGTCGGTTCGACAGCTCTGGATGCGGCGGGATCACCGGCATGTGAATGGGGCTGAGATCCTCGCAATAAAACTTGTTCCGGATGATCCGACCGCGCATGGGCGGATTGGTACCGGGGGGACTGGTCACCAGCGGGTGCACGCGGGCCATCAGCGACGGCTGCGACAGCAGTCCTCCGCGCTGCTTGCGATCGACGGCGACCTTCTGGAAATCGGAGCCGGTGACGCCGGGAAGGCCGTAGAACTTTGCCAGTCGTTCGTTGGCGTACGTGAACGGGGCAGTCAGCAGTGTGCGAAACGAACCGTTCATGTCCAGCGTGACGTTGACGGCGAACAGCTCGACGGCCTTGGCGACGTCGGCTTTTACCTCCGCCGTCCATTCCGGATACGAGTTGTGCACCTCTTCCTTGTCCAGCCACAGCCACGATCGGTAGAACGCCCCGACGCCGACGCGCGCCCGCGGATCCTTCAGCATGTCCAGCGCCAGCAGATTGACGTCCTCGCGCGATTTGAGACCAGCCGCGCGCCCCAGCAGGTCGGCGTCGGGCATTGTTTGCCACAGGACCTTGGCGACGCGGGTGACCGCTTCCTGTCCCGCGATCGCCAGCGGGTGCAACGCCGGCGTCACACCGGCGTCGCCGTTGCCGCCGGAACCAGAGACCGAGCCGCCGCTGCCGGAACCACGGCCGCCGGAACCGCCGCCGCCTGCGCCACCAGTGCCCGACGGCGTGACGTGCTGATCGGGCGACG
>JAXDMH010000151.1:0-5145 GCA_034666225.1 Myxococcales bacterium | reverse complement strand
AGGACGACAGGGCGCTGACGGTGGCCACCTACGATTCGGCGTACATGCCCATGGAACGATTGGGCGGGCGTTTTGGCCTGCTGGTGTTCGACGAGTGCCATCACCTTCCCGGCGCTGCCTATGCGCTGGCCGCGCGGGCCAGCCTGGCGCCCTATCGCCTGGGCCTGACGGCGACACCCGAACGCAGCGACGGGCGCGAGGCCGACCTGGGCCACCTCATCGGTCCCGTCGTGTACCGCAAAGACATCGTCGATCTGTCGGGCGGCTATCTGGCGCCGTACGACACGATTCGCCTGGTGGTCGAGCTGGGCGAGGCGGACCGCCGCGAGTACGACGAGGAACGGGCCATCTACCGACGTTTTCTGGAAGAGAACGGCATTCGCATGAGCAGCCCGTCAGGGTGGTCCGATTTCATCATTCGATCGTCACGCAGCGACGCCGGCCGGAGGGCCATGGCCGCCTATCGCCGCCAGCGCGAGATTGCCTTCGCCGCGCCAGCAAAGATCGAGTACGTGGCCCACCTGCTGGCGCGCCACCGCCACGATCGCACGCTGCTGTTCACGCAGGACAACGCCACCGCCTATCAGCTGTCGCGGCGGTTTCTCGTGCCCGCCATCACCCACCAGACGCGCGTCCGCGAACGGAGCGAGATCCTGAGCGGGCTGGCCGAGGGTCGTTACGCGGCGGTGGTGGCGTCGAAGGTATTGAACGAAGGCGTCGACATCCCGGCCGCCAACGTGGCCGTGGTCGTGTCGGGCAGCGCGTCCGTGCGCGAGCACGTGCAGCGACTGGGGCGCATCCTGCGGCCGCAGGACGGAAAGCAGGCGCTGCTGTACGAGCTGGTCACGGCCGGGACCAGCGAGACGGCCACCAGCGCGCGCAGGCGGGACCACAGTGCTTACCGCTGACCTGGTGACTGTGCGACGGCGGGGCGAGGACCTGCGTCTGGTGCCGTTGGACGACGACGACAGGGCGCGCGCCGCGGCGCTGGCCACCGATTACCTGGCCGCGGCCCGCGCCCACGTGGGGCGCAGCCGGCAAGAGCTGGAGGCGGCCTGGCAAGCGGTGCCGGTGGCGGCGCGCGAGCAGCGATTGGCCGCCGGCGTGCGCAAGCTGGTGAGCGATCGCTGCGTGTTCGCCACCGACGCAACAGTGGACAGCGTGGCCTTGCGCGCCGAGCTTTTTCAGACCGCCGCTTCCGCGCGGCGCCAGCTGGCGGCGGGCGTTGATTTTGATCGCGCCACCATCATCGCCGCGGTGGCCGCGCGTCGCATGGTCAGCCCGGAGGTCATCGATGCCTCGTTGTACGCGGATCTGCACGGAGCCGAGCGCCTGGACGCGGTGCAACCGCTGGATCCGGCGGCTCTGGCGGCGCGATTCGATCTTGCCCAAGCACAGGGCGTCCTGCTGCGCGCCGTCCGCGTGGTGGCCGAGGTGCGGGCGACCGAGGCGGCCCGCTATCGGGCGCTGTTCGGCAAGCTGAAGTTCCTGCGCCTGCTGCACGCCATCACGCCTGCCGGCAAGGATGGGTACCGCATCGAGATCGACGGGCCATTCAGCCTGTTTCAGTCGGTGACCCGATACGGTTTGCAGTTGGGGCTGGCCCTGCCGGCGATCGTTGAATGCGATCGCTGGCAGCTGGAGGCGGACGTGCTGTGGGGGCGCGAGCGAAAACCGCTGCGCTTCCGCTGGAACGGGCAAACCGCGGGCGCCTCGGCCGACGGCGCGCCGACCGGCTCGGCGGCGACCCTGCCCGATGAAGTGGCGGGTCTGCTGGCCGGCGTGAACGCGCTGGACGGGCCTTGGCGGGCGACGCCGTCGACCGAGATCTTCAGCCTGCCCGGCGTCGGATTGTGCGTGCCCGATCTGGAATTCCGCAACGCCGCCAGCGGAGCGCACGCCTTTCTCGAGGTGATGGGGTTCTGGAGTCGGCAGGCGGTCTGGCGCCGCATCGATCTCGTGCGGGGCGGGCTGCCACAGCCGATCGTCTTCGCGATCAGCAAGCAACTGCGGGTCAGCGAGGAAGCGCTGGACCAGGAGTTGCCAAGCGCGCTTTATGTCTATGCGCGGGCCATGAACGCCCGCGCCGTGGTGGCCCGCATCGCCTCCGTCGCCCGCTGAGGGCGCGCGTTCAGCCGATCGGCCATCCCTTCGAATCGCGCTTGGGGCCGCCACCACCCCCACCGCCGCCCGCTCCCCCACCGCCGCCAGGGCCGCGCGGACCGCCGGGACCGCGACCACCGCCGCCGCCACCGGGACCACGCCCGCCGCCGCCACCAGGGCCGCGGCCGCCGCCAGGACCGCGACCGCCACCGGGACCTGTCGGACCGCCAGGACCGCGCCGGTCGCCGCCGGGGCCGCCGCCGCTGGGCCGTGCTTCGGCTCCACCGGGAGCGAATCCCGCCGCGCGGGGCGGACCGAACCCTGGCTTGCCGCCGCCGGGAGGTCCACCACCAGGACGGGCGCCCGGACGGGCGCCGGGAGGTCCGCCAGCACCGGGGCGAGGTGGGCGTCCTCGGCGCGTCGGATCCTCGCCCGGGCGTCCTCGGCGCGTCGGATCCTCGCCACCGCGACCGCCGCCGCCACCAGGCGCGCGCGTCACCATCCAACCTTCGCCGCCGGCGGGGACGTCGCGCCGCTCGGGCTCGCGCTCGCCCCGGCGGGAATCGTTGCCGGCAAACTTGTTGCCGGTCGGCCGACCGCCACCACCACTGGCGCCGGGAGCACCGCCGCCACCGCCGCCGGGGCGACCACCGCCACCGCCGCCGCCGCCGCCGGACCGGCCGCCGCCACCTCCAGCACCGGGCCGACCACCGCGTCCACCACGATCGCGCCCGCGATCGCCGCCGCCTTCGCGCCGGGGCAAAAGATCGACGACGTAATAAAACTCACCCTGCTTTTTCGCCTCCGCCGGCGGATTTTCACCGCTGAGCACGCGCACCAGGCGAACGTTGTCGGCGCGGTCGCGCAGCACCTCCAGCGCTTCCAGCAGGCGCGCCAGCCGGTCGCCTTGAATGTTCATGGCCGCTTCGATGGCCGGGCCTGACGGATCGGGTTCGGCAGGTGCCGCTTCGGCGGCGGGCGCCGCCTCGCCCGACGCAGGGTCTTCTGACGAGGCAGCGTCGGTGCTGGCCTCGGCCTCGAGGGGCGGAGCGCCTTCGGATTCTTCATTGGCCTCGGCCTGGGCGTCAGCTTGGGCCTCGGCTTCGGCCTCAGGTGGGCCGTCTGCGGCCGGGGCCGCGTCGGCGCTGGCCGCCTCGGGGGGCTGGCCGGCACCTTCCTCGGTCGCCTCGGTCGCTTCGGTCGCGCCAGCCGTGTCGGGCGATGTCGCTTCCACGGCCGCCTCTGCCGGTGGCGCTTCGCTGTCCCCGGGAGCCGCGGGCGGCTCGCCGTCGCTGGCGGCCGCCTCGACCGCGGGCCGCTCCGGCTCCGGCTTGGGTGCGGGACGGAGCGCGCGCCGGATCTGGGCCGCCTCTCTCAGGACGATGCCCGAAAACTCGGTGATGGTCTTCATAAAATGCGCTCCGGAATCAAACGAGCCATGAACGACGCGGATGGCAGCGACAACCGTTGTTCACCGCTGCCCTCCGCCTGGCGGCCGACCGAAAAACCGGCCGACCCGTCGTTCGTTTGCTTCGTGCGTTTACTTCTTGGTAGCCGCTTCGAGCTTCTTGAAATCCTCTTCGGCGTTCTTGGTCAGCTCATAGTTGTCCAGGTCCTTGTGACACTGCTCGCCAGTGAACTTTTCTTTGTTCGCCTTGGGCTTGTTCACCATCTCCTTCATCATCTTCTTCGCCTCGGCCCGGCCGCCTTTGGCGCAGGCCTTCGCGGTCGGGGAGTCGCCCTTGGTGGCGATGGTGCATTTCGCATCATCCTTGGCGCTGGCCAGGCCGATGGGCAGGGCCACAGTGAAGAGAGCGGCGAGCAAGAATCGGTTCAGATTGCGGGTCATATCTCCTCCTTCGTGTCACTCCGAATGCGGACGGCGCCGTCGGGGCAAGCGCTTATATCGTAGACGGCGGCCAGGGCACAATCATTCGTCGCCAATCGCCGAACTTTCCCGGGATCGGATTCTTTTGGGCGACGCGGCATTCGTATATAGTCCCCCGCACGATGGCATACACTTTAGCAAGGAAGGCGGTTCTAGGGATCGCGGCGCTGGTTCCTGCGCTGTGGCTTTCGGTCGGCGTGGCGCAAGCCCAGACTGAACCCAAGCTGTTTCAGCTTGAACTTGGCGCCACTGTGGGCGGCCATTTCTTTGCCAAGGATCTCGAACTGGGCGTCGCCGACGATCCCAGCTTGCCTTCGCCCAAGACGTCCGTCCTGTTCGGATTGCGGGCCGGCGTTGCTGTTCACCCGATGATCTCCCTGGAATTGGAGGGCGTCGGCATCCCCAGCTCTGACAGCAAACACGATTACACGCTGTTCGTCGTCGGCTGGCGCGCCCACGTGCTGGTGAACCTGCTCCAGGGGCGCCTCCTGCAAGGCAAGCTGACGCCGTTCGTGCTGGCCGGTGCCGGCTTCTTGAGCGTGGTCAAGACGGAAGGGACCGCCTATGACGAGATCAAAAAAGACACCGACCCCGCCTACCACGTCGGCGTCGGCGCGCGATATCGCCTGAACTCGCTGTTGGCCCTGCGTCTGGACGGCCGCGTACTGGCGGTGCCAAACACCAGCTCGAAAGGTCTTTCTCCCGATTTTGAGTTGATGGCCGGTCTGTCGGTGTTCCTGGGCGGAAGGCAGCTGACGGAAGCGCCGCCAGCGCCGGTCGTCGTCAAGGACACCGACCACGACGACATTCCCGACAACATCGACAAGTGCCCGAACGATCCGGAAGACAAGGACGGCTTCCAGGACGACGACGGTTGCCCCGATCCCGACAACGACGGCGACGGCATCCCCGACGCCCAGGACAAATGCCCGAACGAGGCCGAGACCAAGAACGGCATCGACGACGAAGACGGCTGCCCTGAAGACGACAAGGACGGCGACGGCATCGTCGGCAGCAGGGACAAGTGCCCGAACGAGCCCGAAGACAAGGACGGCTTCCAGGACGACGACGGTTGCCCCGACCCGGACAATGACGCCGACGGCATCCCCGACGCCCAGGACAAGTGCCCGAACGAGCCGGAGACCAAGAATGGT
>JAXDMH010000150.1:0-8085 GCA_034666225.1 Myxococcales bacterium | reverse complement strand
AACGTGGTGTCGAACAGATGAATTTGCATGTGATTCCGAGGCTGAAACGGCATAGCCTATGAAACTTGGCCGGCAATCACCAGGGTCATTTTTGGGGGGTTTTCTTCACGGTGATGTCGGGGGCGCGGCCGTAAATGGGGACGGCGGTTTCCAGATCGTCCGCCTCGCCGCGTCGGCGGCGCAGAAGGCCCAGGCGCCCCACAGAGACGGCGGTCGGACCGGCCACGGTGAGGCGCTGCCAGGACGGCGCGCCCGACGGCGTGGCCGACGCGAACGCGGCGTCCAGCGCCGCGGCATAACGATCGGCGCCGTTGCCGGCGATGGCTACCCGCTGGCCGTCAGATGCGGGCGACAGGCTGGCCCACACCTCGCCGGGCAGGACCAGCACGGGCGGTGCCACGGCGACGACCAACTCGGCCTGGTCGCGGCGGAACAGGCCGACGTGGACGGCGCCCTTGCCTCCGTCGATGCACGGCGCGGCCAGTTCAAAACCGGCGGCGGCTTCGGATGCGGCGAAGATGTCGACGGCCAGCGCGGCCAGTGATGACACCAGGACCAGCGGCACCTCGGCCGGCATGGCCAGGCCCTTGGCCACGGCCAGCCCGACGCGCAGGCCGGTGAAGCTGCCAGGACCGGCCCCGCAGGCGATCGCCCCCAGGCCCATCGGCGAGACGCCCCCCTCCTCCAGCGTTTCATGGCACAGCCGCAGCAGGTTTGACGAATGGCGGGCGGCCGTCGCCTCGCGCGCCGCCAAGAGCCGGCCGTCAATCTCGTCAACGCCGTCGTCGTCCAGCAACGCCACGCGCGCCGTCGGCGTCGCGCTGTCCAGGCACAGAATCACCATCGAACGGGGTTTCTACCGCGGCAGCAGATAACGGACCACGTCGTTGCGCAGGGCGAACAGCATCAGCGTGGCCACCACCACCAGCCCGACGTACGAGGCGATCTCGCGCGCCCGCACGGACGGCGGCCGCCGCTTGAACAGCTCCAGCGTGAAGAACACCAGCATGCCCCCGTCCAGGATCGGCACCGGTAGAAAATTCAGAAGGCCAAGGTTGATGCTGATGAGGGCCATCAACCACAGGTATTGATCAAAACCCTGCTCGGCGGCCACGCCGGCCACGTAACCGATCATGATCGGTCCACCCAGCGTCGACAGCGGCACGCGCCCGCGCAGCAGCTCGACGAAGCCGTGGGTCATGGCCACGATGATCTGCCCGGTGCGTTCCACCGAATGGCTGACGGCGTATCCGAACCGGTTGCTGATCGGCACCGGCGCCTCGGTCTTCCAGGCCAGGCGGTTCAGGGCGCCGAAGATGAGGTGTTCTTCCTCCTGGCGATAAGCGTCCAGCTCGCTGCGGACCTCCTGCTTGAACGAAGCGTCGTGGCGCACGCCCCCCGGCGACACCCAGGCGATCTGGAAGGTGCGCGTGGGATTGGACGCCAGCCGCTGGCGCAGGAGATCCCAGTGCGGAATGGCCTGGCCATCCAGTTCCAGAATCTGATCGCCGCGGCGCACGCCGATCTGATCGGCCGGGCTGCCGGGCTCGACCGAAAAAACGAACAGCTCCGCCGACAGGATGCCGGTCTCATAGCGACGGTGCCCGGCCCCGTCGAAGACGGCCACCGGAATGACCACGGCCGAGCTGGGCTGCTGCACCTCGATGTGCGCGAAGGGCACCGCCGAATAACCGCCGCGCAGGTAAGTGAGGCGCAACGGCGAGGCGCCGGTGCGTTCGACCGCTCTGGTGAATTCCGCCCAGGTGGCCACCGGCGCGCCGTTGACCGACGTGACGAAATCAAAACTCTTCAGGCCGGCCTGCGCCGCCGGCGAATTCGGATCGAGCACGCCTATCTCTGGCAGGTGAAACCGCGGTGAAACGCCGATCCAACCGACGTTCTCTTTCATGCGCAGCGTCCCCACCCGTTCGATCCCCACGGGCGTGACGTCGCGCTCTTCTGCTTCCGAACCGCGCCGGATCACAAAACGCATGGTGCGCCCGGTCCCCTCGGCGATGGTCCGTTCCAGCTCTTCCCAGTAACGGACCTTCTTGCCGTCGACCGATTCCACCTTGTCGCCCGACAGCAGGCCGGCGCGCGCCGCCGGTAGATCGGGCAGCACGCTGCCGATGGTGGGCGGCAGCAGCGTGCGCTGGCCGGCGTAGTGCACAAAGTAGATCAGCAGCGGCAGCAGCAGATTGAACACCGGCCCCGCCATCACGATCGTGTAGCGCTGCCACAAAGGCTTGGCCGCCAGGGCGCGCTGGCGATCGATGGGCGGAATCGCTTCGGTGGGATCTTCGCCCAGCAGGCGGACGTAACCACCCAGCGGAATCAGGGACAGGCGGTACTCGGTCTCGCTGAGGGTCAGGCCCAGCAGCCGCGGGCCGAACCCCAGCGAAAAACGCAGCACCTTGACGTCGAACAGGCGCGCGAACACAAAGTGCCCCAGCTCGTGCACCAGGATCAGCACGCCCAGCAGCGCCAGCACGGCCGCCGCCCACAACAGCAGGCTCATTGCGATTGCATCCTGGGGCCCATGCGCAGGGGCATTTCATACCATCTTCGCCCGCTGGCGGGGGCCGGCGAACGACGCGAGGCTCCGCCACCTCAGGGCGCGATGCGGGCGCGGTCACTCTCCGCCGCGGCAGCGCACCGCAGGGTCAGGACGGCGATCTCGGGGGCCGCGCCGAAACGCACGGGCGGCCCGGTGAAGCCCAGCCCGCGGTTGACGTAGATCGATGAGGCGCCATCTCGATAGAGTCCCCCGGTGAACGGCGTCATCAGTCTGGCCAGGTTGAAGCGGCGGGGCGCCAGCGGAAAGGCGATCTGTCCCCCGTGGGTGTGGCCGGACAGCGTGAGATCGACGCCGCGTTCGACGGCGGCGGGAAACAGCGCGGGGTCGTGGGCCAGCAGGATGGTGGGGCAGTCACCGTGTTTCGACCGCTGGGACAGGGCCAGCGCCAGGTCGTGACGTCCCGTCCAGGTGTCGTCGACGCCGGCCAGAAAAAAGCGGACGGCTCCCCGGCTGATCACCACGCCGCGGTTGCGTAGCACGGTGACGCCGTGGCCTTCAAGAGCACCGGCCAGGACGTCTCCGTCGGTGAAGTAATCGTGATTGCCCATGCAGGCGAACGCCCCGTCCCGCGCCCGCAGGCCGCCCAGCGCCCGGGCGACGGGCGAGACGTACCCGTCGCCCGACGCGATAAGATCGCCGGTGACGGCGACCAGGTCAGCGCCGAGAGCGTTCACCCGCGCCACCCAGCGACGGATCTGGCCGGCCGACACAAACGGGCCGCAATGCAGATCGGAAATCTGGGCGATGCGATAACCGTCCAGGGCCGTCGGCAGATTGACCACCGGAATGTCATGCCGGCGGATGCGGGGACGGCGGCGCAGCGCGCGCAGCCCGCCGACAATGGCGGCGGCCCCCGCCCACAGCAGGGCTGTTTTCAAGCTGACCGGCGACAACGCGGCGATGGCGACGGCCAGCGGCGCGAAGAGCAGAAACGCCAGACAGATCGCCCACCAGGCGAAGAAAGGCCAGAGGCCCAGGTACAGCTCCCAGCGCGAGCGGTGCCACTGTCCGTGACCGCGCCGGATGGCGGTCAACGCGGGCAGCGACAGCAAGGCAGCGCCCGCCGCGGCCAGGCCGTAGTGACGGCTGAGGTATCCGGCTGCGACCACCGCAGGAACCTGCAGCCCCAACCCAAGGGTGGTGGCGACCGCCAGCAAGCGGCCCCGCCGGCTCCGGCGAACTGTCGAACGAGAAGATGCCACCGTCGAAGAGTGATCGAACGTGGCAGGAACGGCAACCGCGCGGCGCGGATGAGGGGACTGTCGGCGGCGTCACCGCTGTGAAACCATTGCGCCGCGACGGCCTCTAAAGCGCGCAAATGATGAAGGTGTCGGAGCTGTGGCGTTACCCGGTGAAGACCATGGCGGGCGAAACGCTTGGGCGCGCCAGCATCGGACCGCTGGGCATCGCCGGCGATCGCGTCGTCCACGTCGAGGATGGAGACGGCAGCGTGATCACGTCGCGGTCGCACCCGCGCTTTCTCGGACACCATGGCTCGCTGGGAGCCGACGGCACCGTGCTGGTCGACGGCCGGCCCTGGGACAGTCCGCAGGTCAATGGCGACGTCGTAGACATCGTGGGCCCTGGAGCGCGGCTGGTCAGCGACGAAGGCCCGGACCGATTCGACGTGCTGCCGTTGCTTATCGCCACCGACGGAGCCATCGCAGCATTCGGTCACGACGGCCGTCGGCTGCGTCCCAATCTGGTGGTCAGCGGGGTGCCAGGACTGACCGAGGCGGAATGGCCGGGCGGTCGCCTGCGCATTGGCCGTGTGTTGATCGGTGTTCAGGATCGCCGACTTCGTTGCATCATGACCTCCTTCGATCCGGACACGCTGGCCCAGGACAAGTCGATTACCCGCGAGATTTACCGACGCTTTGACGGCAAGCTGGCCTTGGACTGCTTCGTGATCGAGGGCGGAGAGATCGCCGTGGGCGAAGAGGTGACGCTGATTCCCCGGCGCGCCTAATCCGACGATCCGTCCGACTTTTCGGCCGCGCCCCGGCCGATTTTCGGGCGGTGGCCCCACCGGCTGCCTTTCTGGCGCGTCTGACGGCTGGCGTGCGCCTTGCTGATGCGTCGGGGAAGGAATCCAACTTCACCCGCTGCTCAGAAAGAAGGCTGCCATGAACCGGTCGCACGTCACGTCTCTCCGTCTGTCCCCCGATCTTTCTCCCCTGCTTGCGTTGCTGTCGCTGTCGTTATCGCTTTCGCTGGTCAACGCGTGCGGGCCCGTCCCCGGTGATGCAGCCGCAGCGGAAACCGAATCCGGCACGGAGACCAGCGTGTCCGACTTGCGGGTCAATCGCCCCCCGGCTTTTCGCGACGTCGAGGAGTCATTCAGCAGCGAGGACGATCAGAATCGGTGGTTCGATCTGCTGCAGGGCCTGCGGCAGAACTTTGACGACATCTGTGGTGACACCTTCTGTGAGGGCGACTTCACCAATCTCCAGTCGATGAGCTTCCGCTGCTCGGTGTCGACGCGGACCGGAGAGCTGAAGACCTGCCTCTGGCTGTTCGCCGGTAGCTATGAAACGGTCACCGCGTCGTCGGGAAATATCCGGCCCGTCACCAAATTCTTTTCTTGCCCCATCGCCGTGACGGGAACGCCGCACACCCTGCTGGAGGCGCTATTGCCGACGACACCGACGACGCCGCCAGGGCGCGGCCCGTTGTGGGCGCCGCTGCCGGGGAGCCCCTCGTCAATCTACGACCAGCTCGGAAACTGCCTTTGATTGTATTCGGGACCCTCGAAGGGTCCCGAGCCCCCCGCGACGAGCTTCGCGAGGCAAAGCCTCGCTGCGCTCACGCGTGTTGAGGTTACACTGACAGAGCCGTGAGGAAACCGACCGCCGCGTTGCCGCCCGACCACCCGGAGGCCATCGCCGAACGGCTGTCCGAGATCGACCGCAAGATCGATCGCCTGCGCTCGCTGTACGAGAGTTTCTTCGCCGGCAGCGAGCGCCGGCCGCCCAACACGCCCCGCCGCGAGCTGAACCGCCTGATGCTGGAGATGCAGCAGCTGCAGATCCGCAACGCCGGGCTGCGCTTCCGGTTCCAGACTGTGTCGCAACGCTGGACGCTGTTCACCACCTACTGGAACCGCACGATGCGCGAGATCGAGGCGGGCACGTTTCGCAAGGATCTGGCCAAGGCCCAGCGCCGCCTGGCCCAGCGCGGGGAACCGCTGACAGAATCGGAGGCGCAGGCCCTGGGCATTCCTTTGTCACGGGTCAAAGCCTTCGTCGAACGGCAAAACCGCTATCTTCCGGCGCGCGCCGAATCGGAATCAGAACAGACCGTCACCGACGCCAGGCCCTTGCCGCCCGCGGCTGCGTCCAAGCCCACGCCTCCGGCACCGCCTCTGCCGCCGGCACCGTCGGTGCCGGGGATGGCCGAGGAGGAAATCCTGACGCTGCAGCGTCGTTACAACGAAGTCCAGGCCGGCCTGAAGACTCCGGCGCGGCCTATCACCATCGAGAAACTGAAAGACATGCTGTCGCAACGGGTCCCTGAGATCCTGCGTCAGCACGGGGCAGAGCGGGTCCAGTTCGACGTCGCCACCAAAGACGGCCGCGTCGTGCTGCGGGCCAAGCCGATCAAGTAAAAGACTAGGGCGCGGGCTTGGGCGGCGCCTTGATGCGCAGCTTGGCGCGCGCCAGGTAACTGATGGGCGCCTTGAAATCGATGCGCTCGTAAGGAACGCCGGTCTTGGCGATCTGCGGTTCCACCTCGGCGCCGCGGCCGACGATGACCACCCACAGGTTGTCGGGGTTCAGCCAGTTGGCGGCGGCGTCGCGCGCCTCTTGCAAGCTGACCGCCGCGATCCGCACCGGGAACTGGCGCACGTAGGGCAGGCCCAGCCCGTGCAACTCGGCGGCGACGATGTTGCTGGCCACGCCGTCGGCGGTCTGCAGGTTGAAGGGATAGCTGCCGGCGTAGTAGCCCTTGGCCTTGCCCAGCTCGACGGCGGTCGGTCCCTCGGCCTTCATGCGGCGCAGCTCTGCCACCGACGCCGCCAGCGCGTCCCACGCCGTGGCATTCTTCGTCGACGCCGAAACGCGAAAGGCGCCTTCGTACATCGACGCGCCGAACGTCGACCCGATGCCGTACGTCAACCCACGCTTGGCCCGCACCTCGGTCATCAGGCGCGACGAAAAGTCTGATCCGCCCAGGACATAGTTCATCAGCGTCACCGCGTACCAGGCCGGATCGATGTGCTTGATGCCGCGGTGGCCGAAGATCACCGTCGACTGCGTCAGGTCGGGGCGGTCGACCAGCAGGATGCGCGTCGCCTTGAGATCGGGGATCTTGAAGTACGGCCGCTCCGGCGTCTCCGCGCGCTCCCAGCTGCCGAACGCTTTTTCCAGATCGACGCGCAGCCGCGCTGGATCGACGTCGCCAGCCACCGCCAGGATGGCATTGCCCGGGCGAAAGAAGGTCTTCCAGAAGACCACCAGCTGTTCGCGCTCGATCTTCTGCACGTCCTCGGGGGTCAGCACCCAGCCGTCGGGGTGCTTCTCGCCGAACAGAAGGTTGTCAAAGTGTTCGCTGGCCAGCTCGGTCGGGCTGTCGTATCGACTGCTCAGGGCGGCCTGCATCTGGTCGCGCACGTCGGACATCTCCGCCTCGGGAAAACTGGGGCGCAGCAGGATGTCCGACAGCAGGTCGATGCACAGCGGCGTGTCGCGCGAAAGCGCCGTGCAGCTGGCGGTCGAAAATTCGTTGCCCGACTGCGTGTCCAGCGTGCCGCCCACGAAATCGATGGCGCGCGAGATGGCGTCGGCGCTGCGCGTGCGGGTCCCCCGGCGCAGCATGCTGGCGGTGAACGAGGCCACGCCCAGCGTGCTCCCCTTTTCTTCGTCGTAACCGCCCGCCCGGACCGCGATGCTGAAGCTGGCCACGGGCAGGTCCTTGCGCGCCACCACCACAACCTCAAGGCCGTTCTTCAGCTTCCAGCGATCGACCTTGGGCAGGTTCAGCTCGGCCGCCTGGGGCGGCGGCGGCGACTGGATCAGATCGGTTCGATTGCGCCAGTAATTGGGCAGCGGCACCCCTTTTCCGTCGGCGCGCGCCGCCGCGGCGGCCGGCGACGACTCGTACGTCACCTCGACCGACGCCGGATTTCCCGGGCGCGGCCGCGTCGAGGGACCGCAAGCCCAAAGGCCAGAGAGCGCCGCCACCAGCAGCACGCCGACAAGGCCGGCTCCGGTGCGCCTCATTTGGCTCCCCCGGGAAGCGCCGGCGCGTTCAGCGGGCGCGGCCGCAACGCCACGAAGGTCAGGTTGGAATCGATCAGATACTTCGCGGCCACGCGCTGGATGTCCTTGGCGGTGACCGCCAGATAGCGGTTGGCCCCTTTCAGGAACTCGTGCCAGTCGCCGTACACGTACTGGTACTGACCCAGCTGGGTGGCGATGCCGTCGACGGTCTGCAGCCCGAAGATAAAGCTGGCAGCCAGCTGGTTCTTGGCCTTCTCCACCTCGTTGCTGCTCACCGGTTCGTTG
>JAXDMH010000149.1:0-5118 GCA_034666225.1 Myxococcales bacterium | reverse complement strand
GGCGGCTTTGCCGCCGGAGTTCCATCGCGGGAGGGTTCCAGATTGGTTGTCCCCGCGCGTGCGTGACTCTCCTACATCGTTCACCACCATCACTTCGCTTTTACGGCTCCACTGTTGCGCGGGCCCTTATCGATCCTTCCCGCGGAGCCGAAGCCCTATTGGAAGTCGTTCGCATGGCAGGATCTCTTCGTCATCGAGCGCACGCCGCGGTCGATTCGCAAAACACCGGGCGGTTGTTTCTCCGTCGCCTGCTGCAAGAGCACGCCATGTTGTTGCGCGAGGTCGCCGAGCTCCGGTCGCTGCGCGACAACGCCTGTCACGATTCGCTGACCGGCTTGCGTAACGCCCGCTATCTGCAGGTCCGGTTGCAGGAAGAGCTACAGCGGGGCGCCTCGCTGGCGAGCGCCGTCGGCGCGGTGGTCTTGCTGGACATCAACGGGTTTACCCGCCTCAACCAGGGGCTCGGTCGCGCTGTCGGCGATCAGGCGCTGCGCTGGTTGGGCCAGCAACTGGTGGACACGCTCCGCATTTCGGATGTCTGCTGTCGATCCGGCGCCGACGAATTCACGCTGATCCTTCCTGACACCGATCGCGCCGGCGCCGAGACGACGGTGTTCCGTCTGATGCAGGCGGTTTCTGCGACGTCCGGTGAAAAGTGGCAGCCGCTGACCCTCAATAGCGGTCTGGCCGTCTGGCCGCACGACGGTGACGACGTGACCGCCCTGCTGGCGCGCGCGGCCCGTACGCTGGCCGCCGATCGCCGCCGTCACGGCGGCGGCAGCGCGCGCCTGCGCCTGGTCCCCTGATTCCGGCGTCGTCGGCGAAGTCCCCTGGTCGTCAAGCGCGGGGGAACCCGCCTTGATTTCATTGGGTAAATGGACCATCGTTCGCGCAGTTTTCGAATGTCTCTCAGGGGTCAGCGCTCAAGCGTCGATAAACAGCGGCACCGACGGCGTCGCGGGCGTCGCCAGGCTGACTTACAATGAAACGGCGTTGAGAGGCATTCGTATTCAAGCGGGGCACCAATAATGATCGAAGTGAAAGCCAATGGAACAGCTCTGGGTCACGCCGAGCCGATCTCATCAGCGCTGAACCCGTCCAACCTGGCCTTCGCCGAAGAGCTCTACAGCCAGTTCTTGCAAGATCCCTCGTCGGTTGAACCGGCCTGGCGCGCGTACTTTGAATCGCTGGACAACGGTGTGCCCAGGCCAAGCGCCGGCGCCACCAAGCCCCCCTCGGATTTCGCGCGCAGCATCTTCGCCACGCCGTCGACCGGCAACGGTCACGTCGCGCCGGCCGTGCCCAGCAAGCCGCCCGGCCGGTTGCAGTCCGAACGCGCGCAGCGTCTGGTCGAGGCCTATCGCGAGCTTGGTCATCTGTCGGCGGATCTCGATCCGCTGGGGCTGATCAAACGAGCGGGCGCGCCGCTGGATCTGGAGTTTTACGGCCTGTCGTCAGGTGAGCTGGATCAGGTGTTCAGCAGCGAAACGGTGGCCGGCCCCGATCGCACGACGCTGCGCGAGCTGGTGCAGTTGCTGCGCGAGACCTATTGCCGGCACATCGGCGTCGAGCTGGCCCACCTGCACGACATCGAGCTGCGCACCTGGCTGCAAAATCGGATGGAGAGCACGCGCAACCATCTGGAGCTGTCCCACGACGAACGCTGCCGTTTGCTGGACAAGGTCACCGACGCCGAGGTGTTCGAGCAGTTCCTGCACAAGAAATTCCTGGGCGCCAAGCGTTTCTCGCTGGAAGGCGCCGAGAGCCTGATTCCACTGCTCGATCGCCTGATCGAGCGCGCCGCGCGGTCCGACGTCACGGAGATCGTCATCGGCATGGCCCACCGCGGTCGTCTCAACGTTCTGGCCAACGTGCTGGAAAAGCCGGCGGCGCAGATCTTCGCCGAGTTCATGGACAAGCACGGCGAGGACAGCGGCGGCGACGTCAAGTATCACCTGGGGCACTCGCACGATCGCGTCTTCGGCAGCGGCAGCGACGCCCACAGCGTCCACCTGTCGCTGTCGTTCAATCCCAGCCACCTCGAGTGGGTGAACACCGTGGTGCAAGGCCGCGTGCGCGCCAAGCAGGATCGCCTCAACGACACCGAGCGCAGCCGCTGTCTGCCGCTGCTGATCCACGGCGACGCCGCTTTTGCCGGGCAGGGGATCGTCGCCGAGGCGTTCAATCAATCCGAGCTGGACGGATATCGCGTGGGCGGCACCGTTCACATCGTGGTCAATAACCAGATCGGGTTCACCACGTCGCCCAACAACAGTTACTCAACCACCTACGCCACCGACGTGGCCCGCATGCTGCAGATCCCGATCTTCCACGTCAACGGCGAGGATCCAGAGGCGGTCTGCCAGGTGGTCGATCTGGCCGTTGATTTTCGCCAGCGGTTTCACCGCGACGCCTTGATCGAGATGTGGTGCTACCGCAAGTACGGGCACAACGAAGGCGACGAGCCGGCCTTCACGCAGCCGATCATGTACCGCACCATCGCCGCCAAGCAGTCGGCGCGCCTGGCCTTCGTGCAGGCCTTTGCCCAGCGCCCCCCCGCCGACGGCACCTCCTCCATCACCGTCGCTGACGCCGACGCCCTGGCCGCGCGGAAGCGCGACATACTGGATCAAGAGCTGGAGAAGGCCGACAAGCTGCAGGTGCTGCCGCCGCGCCAGAAGAACTTCGCGGGCGCCTGGTCCAAGGTGAAGGGCGGCGCCGACAACACCGTGCCGCAGGTGCCGACCGCCGTGTCAGTGCAAACCATTCAGGCCGTGGGCCGGATGCTGACCGAGCTGCCGCCCGGATTTTCGCCGCATCCCAAGCTGAAAGACATCATCGACGCGCGTGCCGAGATGGCCGCCGGACAAAAGCCGATCAACTGGGGCATGGGCGAGGCGCTGGCCTTCGGCACGCTGCTGGAAGAAGGGGTGCGGGTCCGCTTCACCGGTCAGGACGTCCGTCGGGGCACGTTCAGCCACCGTCACGCCGTCTTCGTCGACAACGAGAACGGCCGCGAATACACGCCGCTGGCGCAGATTCGGGGCAAGCAGAAGCAGGGATCTTTCGAGATCCGGGACAGCCCGCTGTCGGAGGCGGGCGTTCTGGGTTTTGACTATGGCTATAGCCTGGACATGCCCGACGGGTTGACGCTGTGGGAGGCGCAGTTCGGCGACTTCGTCAACGGCGCCCAGGTGATCATCGATCAGTTTCTGGTCTCGTCGGAGGTCAAGTGGAACCGGGTCAGCGGCCTGGTGCTGCTGTTGCCGCACGGCATGGAAGGGCAGGGGCCGGAGCATTCGAGCGCCCGCCTGGAACGATTCCTCACCATGGCGGTGAACGACAACATCCAGGTCTGCAACCTGACCACGCCGGCCCAGTATTTCCACGTGCTGCGCCGCCAGGTGCTGCGCCCGTACCGCAAGCCGCTGGTGATCATGTCGCCCAAGAGCTTGCTCCGACACCCGGCGGCGGCGTCGCAGCTGAGCGAGTTCACGAACGGGCGCTTCCAGCACATCATCCCCGACGTGACGGTCAAGAATCCGTCGAAGGTCCGCCGGGTGCTGCTGTGCACGGGCAAGGTCTATTACGATCTGACCGCTGAGCGAGAAGAGCGCGGCTATGACGACGTGGCCATCGTGCGCGTCGAGCAGCTGTACCCGCTGCAGATTGACGAACTTCTGGAAATGCTCAGCGTCTACCCGGAGGGAACGCCGCTGGTATGGGTCCAGGAAGAGCCGCGCAACATGGGCGGCTGGGTGTACATGAACCGGGAGCTGCCGGGTTTCTTGTCGGGCAGCTTTACCTGGTCGTGCGTCAGTCGTCCGTTGTCATCCAGCCCGGCGGTCGGTTCGCTGGGTCGGCACAAGAAAGAGCAAGCACGGCTGCTGGCCGACGCGTTCGCAACAGGAGCTCTCTGAGATGGCGCTGTCACTGAAAGTTCCGGCCCTGGGAGAATCGGTCAGTGAGGCGACCCTGGGGACGTGGAAACGCGCCGAGGGGGATTACGTCCAGGCCGACGAGCCGCTGGTCGAGGTGGAGAGCGAGAAGGCCACCCTGGAGGTGGGCGCGCCCGGCGCCGGCATCTTGAAACGCATCTTGCGCAAGGCCGGCGAAACCGTCGCGGTGGGCGAGGTGATTGCCGAGATCGATCAGACCGCCAGGCCCGAAGCTGCCAAGCCTTCGTCGCAGCAGAAGAAGGGGGATGCTCCACCGGCGCCCGCCCCAACGGGTGGTAACGGAAACGGCAGCACCACCAACGGCAACGGCGCCATCGCCGCGAACGCGAACGCCGACGTCAACGTCAACGCCAACACCGGAGATGGCGACGGCAACCTGCGCGCGCCACCGTCGGCACGACGACTGCTGGCCGAGAGCGGCCTGCCAGCGTCTGAAGTGAAAGGCACGGGGCGCGGCGGTCGCATCTCGAAGCAGGACGTCGTGCGCGCCCTGCAGGACAAGTCCCAGCCGGCCCCCTCCGAACCGGACGCCTCCCACGAGCCACAAGCTGTTCCCGCTGCCGCCGACGCCGAGATGTCCCTGACCTTGCGTCCCGACGGTGCCCGCGAGCGCGTGGTGCCGATGTCGCCGCTGCGTCGGACGGTGGCCCGGCGACTGGTGGAAGCGCAGCACACGGCTGCCATCCTGACCACCTTCAACGAGGTGGACATGACCAACGTCATCAGCCTCCGCGAGCGCTTTCAAGAGCGGTTTCTAAAGCAGCACAACGTGAAGCTGGGCTTCATGTCCTTCTTCGTGAAGGGCGCCATCGAGGCGCTGAAGACCTTCCCCTCGGTCAACGCTGAAATTCGTGGCACGGACGTCATCTACAAGGACCACTATGACATCGGCGTGGCGGTGGGCGGCGGCAAGGGGCTGGTTGTTCCGGTGGTGCGCGACGCTGATCGGCTGTCGTTCGCCGAGCTGGAAAAGACCGTCGCCGCGCTGGCCGTGCGCGCCCGCGACAACAAGCTGACCATGAAAGAGCTGGAAGGGGGCACGTTCACCATCTCCAACGGCGGCGTCTACGGATCGATGTTGTCGACGCCGATCCTGAACCCGCCCCAGTCCGGCATCCTGGGCCTGCACGCTATCCAGCGTCGCCCCATGGCCGTGGGC